>NZ_JBVVQE010000012.1:0-130969 GCF_055811435.1 Mesorhizobium sp. WSM4837 | reverse complement strand
CCCCGCCCCCCCCCCCCCCCCCCCCCCCCCCCCCCCCCCCCGCCCCCCCCCCCCCCCCCGCCCCCCCCCCGCCCCCCCCCCCCCCCCCCCCCCCCCGGCGCCCCCCCCCCCCCCCGCCAGATCTACTCCCCAGGCGGTGAAACCCGAGCGCGAGACGAGGATCGGAATGCCCATTCGAACCGTCTTGATCGTCATTTCCGACGTCAGCCTGCCCGTCGTGTAAAGGATCTTGTCAGCGGCATCGATGCCGTGGCGATACATCCAGCCGGCGATCTTGTCGACGGCGTTGTGGCGCCCGACGTCCTCCATGTAGCAGATCGGCGTGCCTTCGTTGCAAAGCACGCAGCCATGAATCGCGCCCGCTTCAAGATAGAGCGACGGCGTCGTGTTGATCGTGCGGGTCATTTGGTAAAGCCAGGAGGTGTGCAGCGCGGCTGGCGGCAGAGTGATATCGAGCGCCTCGAGAAGATCGCCGAAAGCGGTCCCCTGCGCGCAGCCTGAAGTCTGCGTCCGTTTTCTAAGCTTCTGCTCGTAATTTGTGTTGCGCTCGGTACGGACGACCACGACCTGCACGTCGTCGTCATATTCGACCTCGGTTACGACGTCGTCAGATTTGAGCATGTTCTGATTGAGCAGGTAGCCCAGCGCCAGATATTCGGGATAGTCGCCGATCGTCATCATCGTGACGATCTCCTGGGCATTCAGATAGAGCGTCAGCGGGCGTTCAACGGGGACGCGGATTTGAATAGCGGCGCCCGTATGATCGATGCCGCTGACCTGTTCGGTCAATCGGATGTCATCCGGGCTCGGCATGATGATGGCGGGGTCTGGTCGGGTTTTCATCTGTTGCATGGCGCTCTCTTGAAATTGCAATCCCGCTCGCCGGAGTGGACGCGTTACCTCCGGCTTGACCTGCACTATATAGCCTGTTCAAACCGATGCCGGTCCACAAAAGCGCGCACAGGCGCAGACTGGGCTTGCCGGATGGCGCCGAGCTGCCGGCTCGGCCAGATCCATAGAGGCTGAAGGCTCGATGGCGCAACTTTCAGATGACTGCTTCGCTTTCGGCGGCCCGATGCGATCGCTCGATGATACAGCCGCACTGATTGCTTCACGGCTGACCGTTGTCGACGAGACCGAAACCGTCCAGCTGGCGATTGCCGATGGGCGCGTCCTGGCGAGTGATCTGGTGGCGCCGCTGCCCCTGCCGCCTTTCACCAACTCAGCCGTCGACGGCTATGCACTGCGCGGCGACGACCTGCCGGGAACCGTTGAAAAAGCCTTGCCGGTGAGCGGCAGGATCCAGGCTGGGATGGCGCCGGATCGGCACGCCGCGCCCGGACAAGCCATACGCATCTTCACCGGCGCTCCGCTGCCGGAGGGGGCAGACACGGTCTACATGCAGGAAGATGTCCGTGTCGACGATACCGGCAGGGTCATTCTTCCGCCCGGCCTGAAAAGAGGAGCCAACGTGCGGCCGGCGGGCGAGGACGTCGCAGCAGGCAAGGTGGTCCTGCAGGCCGGCCAGCGCATGCGCCCGCAGGATGTTGCGCTCGCCGCGGCGCTCGGCATGACGCAGATCGATGTGCGGCGCAAAGTTCGCGTCGCGATCTTCTCGACCGGCAACGAGATCGTCGCGCCGGGAAAGGTCCGGGGACCGGCCCAGCTTTTCGATTCGAACCGCTTCATGCTGATGGCCATGCTGGCAAGATTGGGCTGCGAGACCACCGATTTGGGCATTCTGATCGACGACAGCAGGCTGATCGCGGATGTGCTGAGCAAGGCTGCGCCAGGACAGGACCTGATCCTGGCGTCCGGCGGGGTCTCGACCGGGGAGGCCGACTGCGTCAAGGCCGCCGTCGAGAGTGTGGGCACCCTGGTCTTCTGGCGGGTGGCCATAAAACCCGGCCGCCCAGTCGCCATGGGGGTGATCCGGGGAACAGCCTTCATTGGGCTGCCCGGCAATCCGGTGGCGAGCTTCGTCACATTCGCCCATATTGCGCGCGCCGCGATCTTTGCACTGGCCGGCGCACGGCAGCAGCCACCAATTTCGCGGCCGGTGCGGGCCGCCTTCTCCTACCGCAAAAAGCCGGGGCGACGCGAATATGTGCGGGTAAGCCTGCGTGGGACGCAGGATGGCACATATGAAGCCGTCAAATTCCCGCGCGAGGGCGCTGGCATGCTGTCTTCTTTGGTTCAAACGCACGGCCTTGTCGAACTCGGCGAGGAAATAGCCGAGGTCGAGCCGGGCCAGACCGTTCAGTTCCTTGCCTATTCGGACCTGTATTGACGAACGCCGTCGAGCCGGTGGGCATGCAGTATGCCAAAATGCGGTGCGACGACCTGGCCGCTCTCAACTGCAGTATACCCTGGGTCGGCGACCGTTGACGACCGGTAAGCGGTCCGCCATGGTGCGCCACCATGACGACGAGACAGCTCGATCTGACGGGATTGAAATGTCCCTTGCCGGCGCTGAAAACCCGCAAGGCGCTCAGCGGCATAAGCCCAGGCGAGCGCCTTGAGGTCCGTTGCACCGATCCGCTGGCAGCCATAGACATTCCCAATCTGATCAACGAAATGGGCGACCGCCTGGAGGCGATGCAACGGCAGGGAGACCACATCGTTTTCTTGATCGAGAAGGCGCAAGCTGCCCCGGTATAGGCCGTGCGACAAATCAGGGCGCAGATCAGTTCTGTCGCGGCGCCCCGGCCATGCTAAAATTGTCAAACCGGCATTTGGTTCAACTTGTCTGCCAAGTCGATTTGTGTGCCAAGTCCTTGATCCAAGGTGCGCCGGGCTGAGGGAGCTCACAACCACATTGGTGGCGGGAGCCGCCTTCCTCAGACGAAGGGTCCGGGAGGAGAGAGGATGACAATGCAGCAACGGCGATCTCCCGATCGCGGACCCAAAGGGCGGGCGCTGGATGATGTTGCCCTGGCCGAGGTCCGGGAACTTCTTGGCCATCGCGAACGGCGCCGGGATCTGTTGATCGAATTCCTGCATCTGATCCAGGACCGCTACGGTTGTCTGTCGGCCGCGCATCTGCGCGCGCTGGCCGAAGACATGCGCCTGTCCCAGGTGGAGGTTTACGAGGTCGCCACCTTCTACGACCATTTCGATATCGTCAGGGAAGGCGAGGCGAGGCCCGCGCCGCTGACAATCCGGGTGTGCGAATCGATAAGCTGCATGCTGGCGGGCGCCGAGCACCTGATTGGCGAACTGGCCGCCAAGGCCGACCCGAAGACGGTCCGCGTCATGCGTGCGCCCTGCATGGGCCGCTGCGCCACAGCGCCCGCGGCGCGCATTGGCGACCGTGAGGTCGACCAAGCCAGCAGCCATATCCTCATCGATCTGGCTCGCTCGGGCGATACGAAGGTTGTCGTGCCCGATTATGTTGGCCTTGATGCCTATCGGGCCGCTGGCGGCTATCAGCTTTTCCGGAAGGTGAAGGCGGGCGAGACCGGCATTGACGCCATCATCGACACCATGGAGCACGCCGGTCTGCGCGGTCTCGGCGGCGCCGGCTTTCCGGCCGGCAAGAAATGGAGCTTCGTGCGTGGCTATCCAGGGCCGCGGCTGATGTCGATCAATGGCGACGAAGGCGAACCTGGCACTTTCAAGGACCGCATCTATCTTGAAAAGGATCCGCACCGCACCTTCGAAGGCGCGCTGATCGCCGCCCACGCGGTCGAGGCCGAGCGCATCTATTTCTACATGCGCGACGAATACCCTGCCGTGCTCGCCATTTTGCGCGCCGAGATCGCGGCGCTCGAGGCAGCCGGCATCGTCAAGCCCGGTTTCATCGACCTGCGGCGCGGCGCCGGCGCCTATATTTGCGGCGAGGAAAGCGCGATGCTGGAAAGCATCGAGGGCAAGCGCGGCATGCCCCGTCACCGGCCTCCCTATATTGCCGAAGTCGGACTTTTCGGACGCCCGACACTCAACCACAATGTCGAGACGCTGTGGTGGATTCGCGACATCGTCGAGAAGGGACCCGATTGGTTCGCCGCGCAGGGCAAGCCCGGCCATCAGGGAATTCGCTCCTGGTCGGTTTCCGGACATGTGAAGGAGCCGGGCGTCAAGCTGGCCCCGGCCGGCGTCACCGTGCGCGAACTGATCGAGGATTATTGCGGCGGCATGGCAGACGGGCATGAATTCAAGGCCTATCTGCCAGGTGGAGCCTCGGGCGGCATCCTTCCGGCGTCGATGGGCGACATTGAACTCGATTTCGGCGGCGAACTCGCCAAACAGGGCGCCTTTGTCGGCTCACATGCGGTGGTCGTGCTTTCGCAAGCCGACAACATCAGGGATGTGACCCTCAATCTCATGAATTTCTTCAAACATGAGAGTTGCGGGAAATGCACGCCGTGCCGGGAAGGAACCGAAAAGCTGGTAACGCTCTTGAAAGAGAAGGGCGTGCCGAATGAGACGGCGATGCGCGACCTTGAAACAGTGATGCGCGATTCCTCCATCTGCGGTCTCGGCCAGGCGGCGCCCAATCCGGTCAATCACCTTTTGACGCATTTTAGGGATGATCTTTGAAATGGCAGATGGCGTCATATTCACCCTCGACGGCAAAACGGTCACAGCCGCTGACGACGAGACGATCTGGGACGTTGCAAAGCGCGAAGGCACCAGGATCCCGCATCTGTGCCATGTCGACATGCCCGGCTATCGGCCAGACGGCAATTGCCGCGCCTGCATGGTTGATGTCGAGGGCGAACGGGTGCTTGCCGCCTCCTGCATCCGCAAGCCTTCCGCCGGAATGGTGGTGAAGACGAATACCGAACGGGCTACGAAATCGCGCCAGATGGTGTTCGAGCTGCTCGCCAGCAACATGCGGCCGGCGGCCGACGGTCCGGATCAGCAGTCGATGTTCTGGCAGTGGGCTGGTTCGATGGGCATTTCCGGCGGTCGCTACAGCTCGAAATTCGCCACGGATGATGTTCGGCCAGAATTCGACATCACGAATCCCGCCATTGCCGTCAATCTCGATTCCTGCATCACTTGCGGCGCCTG
This sequence comes from Mesorhizobium sp. WSM4837, assembly GCF_055811435.1. Taxonomy (NCBI): domain Bacteria; kingdom Pseudomonadati; phylum Pseudomonadota; class Alphaproteobacteria; order Hyphomicrobiales; family Phyllobacteriaceae; genus Mesorhizobium; species Mesorhizobium sp. WSM4837. The sequence goes on along the minus strand of NZ_JBVVQE010000012.1, from coordinate 125,950 downwards.
TGTCCGGGCCTGCCGCGAAGTCCAGGTCAACGATGTGATCGGCATGGCCGAGCGCGGCAATCACTCGCTTCCCGTCTTCGACATGCACGATCCGATGGGCCTGTCGACCTGTGTCACCTGCGGTGAATGCGTGCAGGCCTGCCCGACCGGCGCGCTCTACGAAAAGTCGCTGATGGATGAGGCAGGCAAGACCCGGGTCATCCAGGAATTCGACAAGGTCGTCGACACGCTGTGCCCGTTCTGTGGCGTCGGTTGCCAGACCAGCGTTGCGGTCAAGGACAACAGAATAGTCCAGGTCGATGGCCGCAATGGCTATGCCAACGAGAACCGGCTCTGCGTCAAGGGTCGTTTCGGCTTCGATTATGCGATGTCGCCTGAACGGCTGACCAAGCCGCTGATCCGCCGCGACGATGCGCCGAAGTCGGGCGATGCCGATATGCGCGGCGTCGATCCGCTGACCGTTTTTCGCGAGGCTAGCTGGGAAGAGGCGCTCGCGCGCGCCGCCGGCGGGCTGAAGACGATCCTCAGGGATCATGGCGGGCAGGCGCTGGCCGGTTTCGGCTCGGCGAAAGGCTCGAACGAAGAGGCCTATCTGTTCCAAAAACTGGTGCGCCAGGGTTTTGGCACCAACAATGTCGACCATTGCACGCGGCTTTGCCACGCATCTTCGGTGGCGGCGCTGATGGAAGGCGTCGGTTCGGGTGCGGTTTCGGCGCCCTTCAACGACGCGCTGAAGGCCGAATGCATCATCGTCATCGGCGCACGGCCGACCACCAACCATCCGGTCGCCGCGACCTATTTCAAGCAGGCGGCCAAGCGCGGCGCCAAGCTGATCGTCATGGACCCGCGCGGCCAGGACCTGATGCGCCATGCGTCGCATTCGCTGCGATTCAAGGCTGGCAGCGACGTCGCCATGCTGAACGCGTTGATCCACGTCATCGTCGAGGAAAAGCTCTACGACCAGCAATATATCCAGGCCAACGCTTCCGGATTCGAGGCCCTGAAGGCCAAGGTGAAGAATTTTTCGCCCGAGGCGATGGCCGAGGTCTGCGGCATCGAGGCGAGCGTGCTGCGCGACGTCGCCCGCACCTACGCGACCGCCGAGCGGTCGATCATCTTTTGGGGCATGGGGATTTCCCAGCACACACACGGAACCGATAATGCGCGCTGCCTTATCGCTCTGGCGCTGATCACCGGACATGTCGGCCGGCCGGGAACAGGCCTGCACCCACTGCGCGGCCAGAACAACGTGCAGGGCGCATCCGATGCCGGGCTCATCCCGATGTATTTCCCCGACTATAAATCGGTCGAGAACATCGACATCCGCGGCGCATACGAGAACTTTTGGGGTCAGACGCTGGACCCGAAACGCGGCCTGACGGTCGTCGAAATCATCGACGCCATCCATGACGGCGAAATCAAGGGCATGTACATACTGGGCGAGAACCCGGCCATGTCCGATCCGGACCAGACCCATGCCCGGCAAGCACTGGCCATGCTCGACCATCTCGTAGTGCAGGACATCTTCCTGACCGAGACCGCCTGGCACGCCGATGTGGTGCTGCCGGCCTCGGCGCATGCCGAAAAGCTCGGCACATACACCAACACCAACCGGCAAGTGCAAATCGGCCGGCCGGCGCTCGACATGCCGGGCGAAGCGCGCCAGGATTGGGAACTGATTGTCGAACTGGCGAGGCGCATCGGTCTGGACTGGAATTACGGCCATGTCTCGGATGTTTATGCGGAAATGGCGGCCGTGATGCCGTCCTTGAAACATATCTCCTGGGACCGCATCGAGCGCGAAGGTTCGGTGATCTATCCGGCCGACGGTCCCGAAAAGCCCGGCAATGAGATCATCTTCTCGTCCGGATTCCCGACCGCGGACGGACGCGGCCGCATCGTGCCGGCCGATTTGCTGCCGCCTGACGAAGTGCCCGATGAAGAGTTTCCACTGGTGCTCACCACCGGCCGCCTACTCGAGCATTGGCACACCGGCTCGATGACCCGCCGGGCGGGCGTGCTGGACGCGATCGAACCACAAGGCATCGCTGCGATGAACCCTTATGAGATCAAGCGGCACGGCCTGCGCCAAGGAGAGATGATTGCGGTCGAGACCCGGCGCGGGACGGTAGACGCCATCCTGCGCGCCGACCGGGAGGTCGCCGACGGTATGGTGTTCATGCCGTTCTGCTTCAACGAAAGTCCGGCCAACATGCTCACCAATCCGATGCTGGACCCCTACGGCAAGATCCCGGAGTTCAAATACTGCGCCGCGCGAATTGCGCCGGCGGCGAGGGCCGAAGCTGCCGAATAAACCAGTACCGCGCGCCATCTGTGAACGGTTGCCAGCTGCCGCCCGCCACGGGGTAATCCAATCCATGCGCTAACCGGGGTTCTCCAAGCGGTTTGTCTTGCGCCACTCCTCGTACTCCCCGCGGGCATCGTCATGCAGCGGATAGTAGCGTTGCAACGGCCCGCCCTCCATCAGCTTCACTCGCGAGAACTCCTCCCAATCGTGATGCTTCTGTGATTCTTCGATTACCGCCGGGGCCATTGCGACGGGAAGCACCACCACCCCGTCGTCGTCGGCGACGATGATGTCACCGGGGATCACCGTGACACCGCCGCAGGCAATCGGAACGTTGACGGCATTGGGATAAATGCTGGTCTGCACATGATAGTTCGGCGTCCAGCCGCGCAGCCATAGAGGCAGATCGAGCTTTTCAACATTGGGCCGGTCACGCATGCATCCATCGATGACGATGCCGGCGCCGCCCCTGCCTTTGAAATACGTCGACATCATATCGCCGAAGACGCCCGAGCTCATGTCGCCGCGCGCGTCGACCACGACCACATCGCCCGCCTGTGCGTGATAAAGCACGTGCCGATGCAGCTGCGTCTCCGGATCGGCATATTCTCCCTCGGTGAACAGGTCCGGCCGCTGTGGCATGAACTGCAGCGTCAGCGCCGGCCCGACGATCGACTTGCCGTGGTTCTGCGCCACCGGTCCGACCATGTGCGGATTGCGAAAACCCATGTGGCCAAGCGTGCCGGCAACCGTCGCGGCGCCGATCCCCCTCAGCGCGTCGATTAGGTCTTTTGGCGGCCGCGTGATGTCGGGAGCATGTGTCATGGTGGACTCCGGTTGAAAGGCAACTACCAGTTCGTAACAGAACCGTCGCGGCGCTTAAGGTGAGGCGCTTCCCAAAAACGAAAGCTCGCCGCCTGGATCGCCTCCTCGTTGACCTCGACGCCGAGCCCCGGCAAATCGCCGACCGGATAGTCGGTCCCGTCAAGCCGTGGTTGCACGGGGAAGAAGTCGGAATTGTCGAAGCCCAGCTTTGTTTCGGGTTCCCTGGTCTCGAGCCACGCGAAGTTGGGTACCGCGGCAGCGAGATGCACGGTCGCGGCCGTGCACACCGGACCAAGGGGATTGTGCGGCATCAGGTCCACATAGTGCGCCTCGCTCCAGCCAGCGACTTTCATCGCCTCGGTAAGCCCGCCGACATTGCAAACATCGAGCCGGTTGAACTGATGAATGCCGCGCTCGATGTAGGGCAGGAACTGCCACTTGCTGGAAAACTCCTCGCCGATGGCAAAGGGGATGTCGGTCATCGTACGCAGCGATTCGTAGGCACCCGGTGTCTCGTCCCGTATCGGCTCCTCGAGGAAATCAAGCACGCCGCGGCCGAGCTTGTTGCAGAAGCTCGCCGCCTCGGCCACCGACAGCCGATGATGATAGTCGATGCCGAGGACGACGTCATCGCCCAGCGCCTCGCGCGCCCTGTTGAGGATACTGGCGGTAGCGCCGATCGACTCGCGCGGCTCGAAGATGTCCCTGCTGTTTTGCCCGGCGGGGAAGAAGCGGATCGCCTGCCACCCCTGTGCGCGCAGCTCGCGGGCTCGTTCGATGGCAGCGTCACCTTCGGCCTCGTCTCCGGTCGAGGCGAAGGTGGGGATGCGGTGGCGCTGCTTGCCGCCTAGCAGCTCGTAGACCGGCACTCCCAGCGCCTTGCCCTTGATGTCGTGAAGGGCGATGTCGATGGCGGAAATCGCCGCCTGCAGAACACGTCCGCCTTCGAAGTACTGGCTGCGATAAAGCTCCTGCCAGGTCCGGCCGATCTGCATCGGGTCGCGGCCGATGAGAAACTCGCGATAGTGCTCGACCGCGCCGGCCACCGCCTTCTCGCGACCACTCAAGCCGCTCTCGCCCCAGCCGAAGATGCCCTGGTCGGTCTCGACCTTGACGAGCATCTGGTTGCGCGTTCCTACCCACACTGGATAGGGCTTGATCGCGGTAATCTTAAGCTTCGTAGTCATCCACGCCCACGTTTCAAACGCATCCGCCCTGTATTAGTTGGCGCCCCGTCACGGTTGGCGCCCGGTCTCAGTTTGGCGCCCGTCTCAGTTGGCCTTGAGGGCCATTTCGGTTTCGCCGTCGAACAGATGCATCCGCTCCTGGTCGAACTCGAGCCAGATCTGTTCATCGGGGGCGACGGCAATGTTCGGCGGCACGCTGACGTTGACGATGGCGCCGGACAGGAACGCCTGCACGAAGGTGACGTCCCCGGTCGGCTCCACCGTGTAAGCCTTGGCCGGAATGGCACCGGGGACCGCGCTGTTGCGCAGCTTGATCGTCGAGTGACGTGCGCCGAGCACGACTTTCCTGGTCGTTGCCCTTGCGACCTTCCGGGCGTTGCGCGGCGAGAGCTCGAAGCTCCAGCCCTCCGCGCTGGTCAACACAGCGTTGCCGTTTGCCGTCGATGCCTGCAGCGGAATAAGGCTCATCGCCGGGCTGCCGATGAAGCTGGCGACGAACATGTTGACGGGATGGGCAAAGACCTGCGCCGGTGAATCATATTGCTGCAGGTAGCCGCCGTTCATCACCGCCATCTTGTCGGCCATGGTGACGGCTTCGAGCTGGTCATGCGTCACATAGATGATCGTCGCCTTGAGGTCCTGATGGAAGCGCTTGATCTCAGACCGCATTTGCACGCGCAGTTTGGCGTCGAGGTTGGAGAGCGGCTCGTCCATAAGGAACACGGCGGGGTCGCGGACAAGCGCACGGCCCAGAGCCACCCGCTGCTGCTGCCCGCCCGAAAGTTCGCGCGGCTTGCGCTCGAGCAGGTGCGTCATGTCGAGCACGCGCGCCGCTTCCTTGACCTTCCTGTCGATCTCGTCCCTGGGCAGTTTGCGCATCTGCAGCGGGAACGCCAGGTTCTTGTAAACCGATTTCTGCGGATAGAGCGCGTAATTCTGGAACACCATGGCGATGTCGCGGTCCTTGGGGTCGAGGTCGTTGACCACCCGATCGCCGATGACGATGTCGCCCGATGTGATCGGGATCAGCCCCGCGACGAGATTGAGCGTGGTTGTCTTGCCGCAGCCTGAAGGGCCGACGAGCGCAACGAACTCGCCGTCATTGACCGTCAGTGACACGTCATTGACGGCTTTGAAGCCGCCATAGGATTTTACGAGATCTTTGAGGGCCACGTGGGCCATCGGCAACTCCCTAGTGCTTGACCGCGCCTTCTGTAAGGGCGCGTACGAAGTATCGTTGCAGGACGAGGAACAGCACCACGACGGGCACGCTCATCATGAAGCTGGCCGCCATCAGGCCCGGAAAGTCTGTCGTGTTTTCCGAGAAGAAGCGCTGGATGCCGACCGGCAGCGTCAACTGGTCGTTCTTGGTGAGGAAGGTGTAGGCGTAGATGTACTCGTTCCACGCGCCGATGAACGAATAGATCGCGGTGGCGATGATCCCCGGCGCCGAGAGCGGCATCACAATCAGGATGAAGGCCTGGAACCGCGTTGCCCCATCGATGCGCGCCGCCTGCTCGAGCTGCACCGGAATGTTGTCGTAAAAGCCCTTGAGCAACCAGATCGCCAACGGCAGGCCGAAGGTGAGATAGGTGAGAATCAGCGAGCCGTGCGTGTTCATCAAGCCGAGCAGGCGCATCAGGATGAACAGCGGTACGAGAAATATCACCGCTGGGAACATGTTGCGCAGCAGCACGGAAAAGAACAGGAAATTCCGGCCGGGGAAACTGAAGCGCGAAAACGCGTAGGCCGCAGGGACGGCGACGATCACCGAGAGGATTGTCGTAACGGTCGACACGAAAAGGCTGTTCCAGAAGAAGCGGAGAAAATCCTGGCCGACGCTGTTCTGGGGATCGAGCAGTTTTTGGTAGCTGGCGAGCGTCGGTTCGTCCGGCCACCATTGCGGCGGGAATTCCATAGCCGCGAACCCGGATTTGATCGAGGTGATCAGCATCCAGATCATCGGCACCGCGGTGTAAAGCAGCATGAACGCGAGGAAGATGCGCCCGGTCCACCGCCATCCGTCGACGCGCACCCGGCGACGGCTCAGGGCTCGCGGGGCTGTCTCGGCAGTCGTGCTCATGCGCTCCCCTCTTGCCGCTCGTTGCCGCTTAGCGCACGGACGTAGAAGTAGCCGAGCGTCATCAGGGTGAGGAACAGCAGCACCGAATAGGCAGATGCCACGCCCCAGCGCTGCCGGCCGAAGGCGAGCTCATAAATGTGAGTGATCCAGATATGCGATGCGTTGGACGGCCCGCCGCCGGTCATGATCCAGGGGATGATGAAGGAATTGAAGTTGGCCACCGCCAGCAGCAAGATTGTCACCGTCGAGACGTTGCGCAAGTGCGGGAAGGTGACGTGCCAGAAGCGCTGCCAGGCGCTGGCGCCGTCGACCTGCGCGGCGCGCAGCAACTGCTCGGGCACGGTCTGCAGGCCGGCCATCATCATGATCATGGCAAACGGAAACTCGCGCCAGATATTGACGACGATCAGGGATGGCAGCACCGTGCTGACGCTGTCGATGAAATTCGGCGGTCGGTCGGCCAATCCGAGGCCGACCAGCACCGCACCGATGATTCCGAAGTCCGAATGATAGATCCACTTCCAGATATAGGAGGCGGCGACCGCGCTGATGACCCAGGGAATGATCAGGACTGCGCGCAGCACGCCGCGGCCGACAAACTCGCGGTGGAGCGCCAGCGCGGTGGCAAACCCCAGGACAAAGGCAATCAAAGTGGAGCCCAGCGTCCAGATCAGAGTGTTCCAGGTGACCCTCCAGAACACCTCGCTGGTGAGGATAGTCGTGTAGTTGTCTAAGCCGATGAAGGTCTTGTCGCGAAGCTGCAGGCCAGGCGGCGTCTTGAAGAACGACAGCTCGATCGTGTAGTAGATCGGATAGGCGATGACGATCAGCATCACGACGATCGCAGGGAGCACGTACGCGTAGTCGGCGCGATGCTCCCATATCAGGCGTAGCACGCCGGACCTGCCGGATTGCACTCTTCGGCGAGCCTCGGCCTTGCCGGTCACGATCGTCACTATGGCGCGCCCTTGTTTGTTCTTAACGAACCGGCTGCACTATCGGTGCAGCCGGTCAGGCCTGGATTAGAGTCCGCCCATCAGGTCTCTTACCTTCCTGGCCGCGTCGTCCGCTGCCTCGTCGACGGTCATCGCTCCGGTCAGGGCATTCTGCAGCATGTCCGGCACGATGATGTTCATGATCTCGGGAGCCTGCGGCAGCGCCGGGAACGGGATGCCGTATGGCAGCATCGAGGTCGTCACGTCGAGGAACTTGATGTTGTCCAGACGTTCCTTCATCCATTTGGTCTTGAAGCCGTTAAGATTGCCCGGGTTCGAGCCGGCATAGGCCATCTTCAGCGACCATTCAGGGCTCGTCCACATGCAGATGATAGCCTTTGCGGCCGGCTCGTCGACCTTGCCGCCCTCGACATATTCAGGCTTCAGGATGTGAATGTTCGAGCCGCCGAAAACGACTGCGCGCTTGCCGTCGGGGCCAGTGGGAATCAGGCCGTAGCGCATGTTGTCGATGACGGTCTGCGCCTTGTCCTTGTCGGCGCCCGTCGCCTTCTTCTGCAGGTCGAGCATGACGTCGTAGTCGGACGGATGCGAGATCATCATGCCGAGTTGGCCGGCGAGGAACAGGGGCTGATTGTCGGCCTGCTGGTTGGTGAGTGCCGAAACCGGAACCGACTTGTCGCGAACATACATGTCGTACGAGGCTTGCAGCGCGGCCTTGCTCTGCGGGCTATCGAGCCTGACCTCCTCATAGGTCGGGTTCTCGGTGGCTTCGTCGAAGACGCCGCCGCCATAGGCCCACAGCTGCGGCATGAAGCGGTACGGCGTATTGCCGGCATTCTTGCGTGCCACGAGGCCATAACCGGCAATGCCGAGCTTGTCGTGGATCTGCTTGGAATACTTGACGACGTCGTCCCAGGTTGCCGGAGCCTTGTCCGGATCGAGGCCCGCACGCTTGAAGATGTCGGCGTTCCAGATGAACGCCATCGTCTCGTTGTTGGTTGGAATGCCGTAGGTCACCCCCTCCCAGGTCACGGCCTTCATGGCGCCGGGCCAAAAATCCTCGGTGGAATACCCGACATCCTCGGGTTTGAGCGGCTCCAGGTGGCCCTTTGAGGCGAACTCGGTACCACCCAGGATTTGCAGGCGGACCGCCATCGGCGCGGCATTGCCCAGGAGCGCCGTGCGGAACTTGTCAAGAAGATCGTTGTAGGTGAGGGCCTGTTCCTCGAGCTGGATGTTCGGATAGGTCTTGCGGAAGGTCTCGAAGAAATCCTTGTAGTACTGGCGCAAAAGATCGGGGTCGCCCTCGAACACGCCCTGATACCAGAAAGTCAGTCGCCCCTTGTAGTCGAGCGGGGTGACCTTGGCGCAATCGGCCGCGGTGTCAAAATCCTGTGTGCCGGCAATGGAGCGCACATATTCCGGCGACCACTTGCTGAGGTCGACTGGCGCTCCCAGCGCCGATGTGGACATCAGCGATGCTATCAAAGCAGTGGCGACAGTGCCGCGCAGGACCGCACTGCCGAGCGTAATCCTCGTCATAGGTATCCTCCCTGGTTCTCCATGCCGCCCTGCGCCGAGGCAAAGCGGTCTAGCTCGTTCGACCGCGGGACGCCTTCTGTTCTATGTATCCCTTCGATCATTTTGTACGTTTTCAGATCACGGATTGCCTGTCAACGCGCTGGATCGTACATTGTTTGTGAAAACCGTGTGTGATAACGGGCAGGGCATGTATTGATCAGGGGAGCCGGGCTTTGGCCGAAATAGATGATTTTAAAGCCATGCCACCGGTGGAGACTGACCCCATGGCCTCCAGCGAGGGCGCCTCGCTTTATGAACTGATCAGGGAGGACATCATCGAGGGACGGCTCGCCGCCAACGAACGGCTTGTGGTCACCGATCTCGCCCGGCGTCACGGCACCTCGACCAACCCCGTGCGCGAGGCCCTGCAGCTGTTGCGCGGGGAGGGTTTTGTCACCTTTCTCCCCAACCGCGGGGCGCGCGTGCGACCGATAGATCAGGATTTTGTCCGGGATATCTATGAAATCGGTGTTCTGATCGAGCCGGCCCTGACGCGATGGTTTGTGAATATGGCGACCGGCGAGGACATCGCCGAACTCGAACGTCTCCAAGGGCTGATTGAAGAGAACAATTTTGCCGACACATTCAGGCACAGCGAACTGGATACCGCCTTCCACACCGTGATGTACCAGCGGCACTATAACCGCCATGCCGCTGAACTTTGGTGGAAGCATCGCGAAGTGCTGCGAGCCGTGAGCCGGCGTTTCAATTTCACCCTGGCGCGTCGTGCCGCGATCATTCGCGAGCACCGCGAACTCATCGCGCACGTGAAAGCGGGAGAAGCCGACAAGGCGGCCGAACTCGTTTCCCGCCATGTCGAGGGTTCCGGCCGGCATATCCTCGAACAGATGCGTGCGCGCAACGCCGCTCGGGCCGGATAGGAACAAAGGTCCAGTCTCGAACACCGTTAGCCCTAAGCATTTCAGATAAAGGGATTGAGATGAAAATCACGAGCATTCGGCCGTGGCTGATCAAGTCCGATGCTTCTTATTGGGGAGAGTTCCTGTTCGTCGAAGTGACGACCGACGAGGGGGTGAGTGGCTGGGGAGAGATCACCACCACGACAAGGCTCGCCAACCGCGCTCTCTGCACGATCCTGCGGCAGATCGGCGTCGCCGTGACAGGCGAGGATCCAGCGCGTATCGAGCATCTCTGGCACAAGATCTTTCGCAGCTTCACCTATATGGGCAGCCGCGGCGCCGCCGTCGAATGCGTGAGCGCCATCGATATAGCCCTCTGGGACATCCGGGGCAAAGTCCTCGGCAGGCCGATTTACGAGCTGCTGGGCGGACCGGTACGTGATGAAATCGCGCTATACACCCATCCCAACCAGGCCAAATTCACCAGCAAGGAGGCGGTGGTCCGCGAAATTCTGGACATCGTCGAGTCCGGACACACTGCGCTCAAGTTCGATCCTTTCCCCCACCAGGGCCACAGCGCCGATGGCCTGCCCCGCGAACAGCGGGACGGCTACCTCGATGGCAGCATGACCCGCAAGGACGAGCGCGAAGCCGCCGAACTCACGGCTCTGATCCGCGAAACGGCGGGGCCTGACGTCGACGTTCTCATCGACGCGCATGGCCGCTTCGACGTTCCCACCGCCATTCGCCTCTGTCGGAGTCTTGAGGAAGCCGGCCAGATCGACTGGTTCGAGGAGCCTTGCCCGCCCGAGAGCCTGAACGCCCTCAAGCAGGTGCGTGAAAAAGTCAGTGCTGCCATCTCGTGGGGCGAGCGCGGCCACACGAAGTGGGATTTCGTGCCGGTACTCGAGAACAGGCTCGCTGACTACATCATGCCTGATATCACCTGGACCGGCGGCATTACCGAGCTCAAGAAGATTTCTGCCCTATGCGAAGCCTACTACATCCCGGTCTCGCCACATGACGCCGCGGGACCGATCAACGTGGTTGCGGGAGCACAGGTGATGATAACCGTTCCTAACTTCTACAGGCTCGAAACGTCGGAGTGGAACCTGGGCAAATACGATCACCTCATCGACAGACCGCTCGACGTCTCGAACGGCAGCCTCAAGCTGACGTCGAAGCCTGGTCTCGGTATCGAGATGGACCGTGACTATCTGCAGGCCCACGAGATCGAGCTGGGCTAGCAACGCCCTATGCCGGCCCGGCGTGCGGGCGACATGCCCCATCCACCAGAACGAGGACAAGTCATGGCAAAGACGGCCGACGAGGCGCTCAATCGGGTGAATGCGAACTCCAAGCCATCCGAGCTCCGCATCACCGACATGCGGGTTGCCGAAATCGTCGGCGCGCCGTTCACCTCGACCCTGCTGAAGATTTATACCAACCAGGGCGTCGTCGGGCTTGGCGAGGTGCGCGACGGCGCCAGCGCCACCTATGCGCTGATGCTGAAGAGCCGGCTGCTTGGCGAGAATCCTTGCAACATCGATCGCCTGTTTCGCCGGGTCAAGCAGTTCGGCGGGCACGGCCGGCAAGGCGGCGGCGTCTCGGCGGTCGAAATCGCGTTGTGGGATCTCGCCGGCAAGGCCTATGGCGTGCCCATCTACCAGATGCTCGGCGGCCGGTTTCGCGAGAAGGTGCGCCTCTATTGCGATACCGACGCCACCGTGCCGAGCGGCACCGAGACCGGCAAGCGCCTCAAGCAGCGCATGGCGCTCGGCTTCACCTTCCTCAAGATGGATCTGGGATTGATGCAGATCGCCGATGTCCCCGGTGCGGTCGTGTCTCCTGCCGGCTCACTTGATGGGTACCGCGTCCAGCCCGGCCGCGGCCAGGTCAAGTCCCTTGGAGAGCGGCGCGCCCGCAACGCCGCCTACGATCTGCATAACGTCCCCCACCCGTTTACCGGCCTCCACTTTTCCGACAAGGGCCTCGACTTGCTTGAGCAGTACATTGCCGAGGTTCGCGAGGTTATCGGCATGGATATTCCGCTCGCCATCGACCACGTCGGCCACATCTCACTGCAGAACGGTATTCGCCTCGCCAGGCGGATTGAAAAATATGTGCCGGCCTGGCTCGAGGATGTGATCCCATGGCAGTACACCGAGCACTACCGACAACTGCAGGACGCCACCACGGTGCCGATCTGCACCGGCGAGGACATCTACCTCAAGGAGGGCTTCGAGCCTCTGCTCAAGAGCGGCGGCCTCTCCATTATCCACCCAGACCTGCTCACCAGCGGGGGCATCCTCGAAACCAAGAAGATCGGCGACATGGCGCAGGACCACGGCGTCGCTATGGCCATCCATATGGCGGAAAGTCCAATCGCGGCAATGGCCGCGGCACATGTCGCGACTGCGACCGAAAACTTCATGGCGCTCGAATACCACTCTGCCGATGTCGACTGGTGGGACGATATCGTCACCGGCGTTGCCAAGCCGCTCGTGAAGGACGGCTTTATCACCGTTCCCGACAAGCCGGGCCTGGGGATTGACGACGTCGTCGACGAGGTGATCTCGCAGCATCTGCAGCCGGGTGTCACCGGCATCTGGCAGCCCACGGATCACTGGGACAACGAGTATTCCTGGGATCGCACCTGGAGCTGAGGCGGAAAAGAGCCGAAGATGAAGATCACCGACCTCCGTTGCGCTGTTATCGGCAAGCACCCCATCGTTCGCATCGTCACCGACGGGGGCCTCCATGGCCTGGGCGAGGTCGAGTACACCAAGCCCTACCTCAAGCCCTGGGTCCTGCATTTTCGCGAGGCGCTGATCGGCGAGGACCCGACCGACGTCGAACGGGTGATGCTGAAGATCCGCCAACGCGGCTCTTTCAAGCCCTATGGCGCAGCGGTCAGCGCTATCGAGCATGCGCTGTGGGACATTGCCGGCAAGGCCGCAGGCGTGCCGGCCTACAAACTGCTCGGCGGCAAGGTGCGCGACCAGGTGCGCGTCTACAACGGCTCGATCCGCAGGAAACGCACGGGCGACCGGCCGGAGGATTACGCCGCTGACGTCAAATGGATGATGGAGCAGCCGCAGAACTTCTTCATGATCAAGCAGGGAATCTCGTTCCACTCCAACATGAAGGACACCATTGAGGGCTTCCATTACGGCGTGACGCAGAAGCAGGCCGGCTATCACGGTGCCATGGATCAGGGTGTGATCAGCGAGCGTGGTTTCAATCACATGCTCGACTGCGTGATCGCGATGAAGGAAGTGCTGGGCGACAAGGTAAGCCTGGCGCTCGACTGCGGCCCGGGCTGGATGCTGCCCGATGCGATCAAGTTCGCTCGCGCGGTCGAAAAATACAATTTGATGTGGCTCGAGGACATGCTGACTGGCGACTATGTGCCGTGGGTCAATCCGCAGGCCTATCGGGAGCTGACCACCTCGACCTCGACGCCAATCCATACCGGCGAGCAGATTTACCTCAGGCACAATTTCAAGGAACTGATCGAGACGCAGGCGGTGCGCGTCATCGGCCCCGATCCTGCCGATATCGGCGGCATTGCCGAGCTCAAATGGGTCGCCGAGCACGCCCATATGCACTCGATCCTGATGGCGCCGCACGGCACGGCGAACGGCCTGCTTGGCCTCGGCGCGCTGATCAACGTCTGCGCCACCTTGCCCGCCAACTACATCGCCTTCGAATATCCGAGCGCCTCCGACCCTTGGTGGGAGGACCTCGTAATCGGCCTGCCGTCGCAGATCGTGACGGACAGCATGGTGGATCTGCTAGATGCGCCGGGGCTGGGCCTCGATCTCGACGCCGAAGCAGCCCGAAAGTATCTCAGGGAAGAGGATGCGTGCTTCTTCGACTGAACCATCCCTGGATGCCGCTATCGGTATGGCAGACCGGGCCGGATGTTGTTTCCCTAAGGATTGCGATGATCATTCATTTGGTAGACGGCACATACGAACTGTTTCGCCACTTCTATGGCCAACGCCGGTTCAACAATGGCCAGGACAAGCCGTTTGGTGCCGTCGTCGGCGTGCTGAATACAGTGCTGGAGATGATCGAGAACGGCGCCACACATATTGGGGTGGCCACCGATCATGTAATCGAATCGTTCAGAAATCAGCTCTGGCCCGGCTACAAGACCGGGGATGGCATCGAGCCGGCATTGCTCGCGCAGTTCCACCCCCTCGAGGACGCCCTGGCGGCGATGGGAGTGGCGGTCTGGCCGATGATCGAGCTGGAAGCCGACGACGCGCTGGCATCCGCGGCACACAGCGCGGCTGCCGATGAGGGCGTGCAGAAGGTGTGCATCTGGACGCCGGACAAGGATCTCGCGCAGTGTGTGCGCGGTGACCATGTGGTCCAGGTAGACCGCAGGACCCAGAAAATTCGCGATGCCGCCGGCGTGCGCGAGAAGTTCGGAGTTGAGCCGGCCTTGATCCCAGATTTCCTCGCGCTCGTGGGTGATGCCGCCGATGGCTACCCGGGTCTCGAAGGCATCGGCCTGGTCTCGGCCGCCCGGCTGCTTGGCCGCTACGGCCCGCTTGAAAGCTTTCCGCAGGAAATCCTCGGCAAGCGGAGAGAGATCGCGCTTTTGTTCAAAAATCTCGCGACGCTGCGCACCGACGCTCGCCTCTTCGATAATGTCGAGGAGCTGCGCTGGCACGGGCCGACCAAAGCGTTCGAAATCTGCGCTACCCAGCTAAATGACGCCCGGCTCCTCACCCGTGCGCTCAAGGCTCGGCGTTGCTGACTGCGGGAGGCGACGTTAAGTGTCGTTCGGCGCGAAACCAACGCTTTGCCCTCCTACGAGAAATGGCGCATGAGATGCTGCCGCCAGGGCCGGTCGCCGCGTCCAACGAGCGAGTCGAGATAGGCCGTCCGGTTCGCAAGCGGAAGGTCGGGCCGAACGGGCGAGACGAGTTGAGGGTGATCCTGCGAATGATCCTTTGGAGCAGAGATCGCTTCGGGTCCGCAGTCCCTGATGCCAGCACGACCGCACCTCGTCGGCTCGCCGCATCGCCGACTGGATTTCACCAGCGTCGGCCCATTGCCGAATCCAATCAGACAGTTCGGCATGATCACCGAATTAACCACATTCGTAGAAGGCGAAAGGCGGTTGGGTTTGTCACCGATCCGTCTCGCGTAACATGTTACCGTTGGAATTGGGGCCATCCGCAGCACGTCCAGGCAAAGGCAAGGAAGAGACAGGATGCCGACCTTAAGCAATGGCAGCGAACTCATCGTATGGAACGAACCCGAGAATCCCAATCCGAGTCCTGACTCGGTCCTTTTCAGCATTACGGAAACAGACGGCGACGTAATCGGACCGATAGGCGCAAAGCCGGATTTCCCTTTCGGTGGGATCGAACTAGCTTCGGTCGATGTCTTCGATGGCTTCTTCACCATCACCAGCTTCACCCACGAGGGCAGGACCGAAACCTGGACGACAGTGGAAACGCAGGTCTTCGACAACGAAGGCAATTTTCTCCGCACCGTGTCCGACCAGGCGGCCTTCCAGTCGGTCCGGATCATCTCGATCAGCGCCGACAGCCCCGACGACCTCACGGTGACATGGGTCGGGGCGAACGAATATTTCGGCGGCGAAAACACTCAATACGGTCAGCATCAGATCATCTTGAAAGGGGGCGTGCTTCAGTCCGACACCTTCGTTAATCACGCGCCCAACGTTGCCGACCTGGACTTGTCGATTTCGCAGGCGCAATCTCTCGACGACGTCAAGTTCAGCGCGACAGATGCCGACTACGATCTCTTGAACTTTATCGTCTTGGACGGGCCGGACAGCGGCACCCTGGAGCAGGAGACGAGTTTCGACGGTAACCACTACCCGTTTCACCAGGGTCATTATGGCACTACCCTGCACTATCATGCGGATTTTCTGAGCGGAAACCTGTTCGATTACACACCGGAGGCAGCGTTCATCGGCACCGACAGCTTTACGGTTTACGCTACGGACGGCCAGGGCAACAGCAATGTGGCGACGATTACGATCACCGTCACTCCGCCGGCCGAATCCATTACCCTGACCGACGCCAAAAACGTCGCGAGCTACGCAAGCCATGATCATGCCGTGCTCGTCGCCGCGCTGGGCGGTGGCGACCGCATCAGCGGCACCCCGTTCAACGATACGCTCGACGGCGGCGCCGGCCACGACCAGCTGTTCGGCGGCGCGGGCGCGGACGACATCATTGGAGGCGCGGGCACCGATTGGCTGAAGGGCGGCGCTGGCAATGACGAGATCAGCGGTGGTGAGGGCGCAGACGGCGTCCGCGGTGACACTGGCGACGACGTCCTCGACGGCGGCGCCGGCGCCGACGACATGCGAGGTGGTGCTGGCGACGACATCCTCAATGGCGGCGCCGGCCGCGACCTGCTGGCCGGCGAGGGGGGCAGGGATGTCTTCGTGTTCGACGCACTTGGGCCGGCGAACTACGACAGGATAGAAGACTTCAATGCGCTCGACGATGTGTTCTGGCTGGACAGCTCCGCATTCGTCGGGCTGTCGGCCGGCTCGCTTTCCGCTGCGGTTTTCGTCGTCGGCAAGCACGCCATCGATGACAACGACCACATCATTTACGACAAGGAGACCGGCGATCTGCTGTTCGATGTGGACGGAGCAGGAGGCGCGGCGACTGTCAAGTTTGCCGTCTTGGACCCGAGCACATTCCTCACAGTGGACGACTTCTTCGTGTTATAGGCGCGCATGGTGGGGGCAGCTACATAGACCGAACGTGATCGCGCCCATGCGCAGGATTTCCTCCCCGATTGCGCAGTAAGGGGCGTCAGGGCTCATCCGAGCCCTTCATGACCCGACTGGCTGGTGTCTGCAACGGTGAGGCATGATTTCGACGAACGCGGCTATCTTTTCATCCGCATTGAAAAACCTTGCATTTGACGGATGCAGTGGTGCCACGCGGCAATCCATCGTCGTGAGCCAGCCAATGCTATTGTGCTAGTTTCGCCGCACTGCGGGTGGCTATATCATCCAAGACAGCATGAAGAAGCGTTCCGACTTCCTGTTCGGCCAGCCCGGGTGCAATTCCTGATTCGGATAATTGAACGAGAATTGCCTTGGCGGTGTTGCGCCAGAAGGCGTTCGCGTCCTCCCCGTTCTTGGACTCCAGGACCAGGGCGATCCCTTCGACCAATTTCCGCCGCCGATGCAGCGGAAATGCGCTTATGTTTGAATCGCACATCGATCACCTCACCCCTTCAATCGCCCGAATAAGCATTGGCGGGTTAGAAAATTTGGTTAACAGCGCTCTTTTTGACGGTGGTCAGCCATGGAACAAAGCATCCTCTGGGCTCGAATGCCGTGCCGCGAATAGCGGCTGGACACAGCGGCATGGCGAGTTGGAGTCCCTATTGAAGTATTACGGCCTAGGCCTGACGGCGCAGGAATCCGGCACGAGTGCCAGCATGCCGTTCAGCTGGCGGCCGATCGACGCCTGAGGCTTACCGGATCGGCGTCTCGCCGTGAAACAGCGGCTGGTGCGCCCGCATCAAGGCGGCAATCCGGTCGGCGACTTTTCGTACCGGCGGCGCGTGACGTTCCTCGTGGTGGGTGACGATCCATTGGTCGGTTTCGAGTTCGGGGATAGGCTGAGCGACGCGGACCAGCCGCGGATCGCTGTCACCGACGAAGCACGGGAAGATCGAAAGGCCGGCGCCGGCGGCCACCAGTTCGCGCACCGAATGGGTGTTGTTGCCGCGCACCGCGATGCGGTCGCCGTGATGGGCTTGCAGCCAGCGCGCCGAGGCAAGGTTTGCCGCTTCGCCGGTGACGCCGACGAACAACCCGGCGGCGATGCCGTTGATCAGGTGGCGTCCGGAATAAATGGCGTAGGCGACCTTGCCGCTCTGACGGCCGGCCAGCCACTGCTCGGTCGGTCGCTCGCTGCGTATGCCGATGTCGGCGGCACGGCGGCCGATGTCGACACGGTCGGTGGTGGTGACGAGCTCCACCCTTATGCCGTCATCGACCGTCCAGATCTCGCCGATATGGGCGGAAACGAAGGCTGAGGTCCATGGCCCGGCCGAGACGCGGACAATGCGGTCGGGCAGGTTTCCCTCGCGCCAGCGGGTCAGCGACTGCATTGCTGCCTCGACGTCTTCGGCGCGCCGCAGCAGTTCTTCACCGACCGGGGTCAGCCGGTAGCCTGCCTGCTGGCGCACGAACAGCGGTTCGCCGATCTGCCTTTCGAGCGCAGTGACGCGTCGTCCAAGTGTGGCTGCGCTGAGGCGCGTGGTTCCCGTCGCTGCGCTCAAGCCACCCAGCCGCGCAACGTCGAGAAACAGCCTCAGATCGTCCCAGTCGATATTCATTTTGCAGAAATGAAGAACTCCTTGCGACCTTGGCTGTAGCGCGAAGCGGGCATCACGCGCAAGCATGCAGGCATTGAAGGCGTTGGACAATCCTGCCTGGAGCGACAGTGACAAGCGCCTCGGCTGGCCAAGAAGCCAGCGAATCCTTTCGATCGCGCATGCGCTTCGCGCAGATGCTTTGCGTTTTCGACCAACCCAGGCGCGCGGGCTTTCTGCGCGCCAAAGGAGACGATCATGTTCGACAAACTTCGACACCGTTTCGCCCGCTGGCTTGCCTATCGCCAGACGCTTGCGAGCTTGAGGCAGGCCCCAGACAGCACACTAGCGGATGCTGGCATTTCTCGCGAAGAGATCCGCGAGCATGCCCGCCACGCCAGCCTGCGTCGTTGAGGAGGCGGGGCATGCAGATGATGACGCCCCAGACGGGGTAAGCCGACTTCTAACTCACAGCGATGCGCAGGCCGGTGTCATCGAAAAGATGCAGATGGCTGGTATCGAACTTCAGCTCCACCGTGTCGTCTGAAGCCACCTGGCATTGTCCGGCGACAACCGCAAGCATGATCTGGCCGCCGCTTGTCCTGGTGTGGACGATTGTCTCGGAGCCGAGGGCTTCCACCAGCGCGACACGGGCCGCAACATCTCCCTTGCCGGCATCGGCGAGGCTGATGTGATGTGGCCGCAGCCCGAGCGTCACGTCGCCATTGGCCGCGCTGACCTTCCCATCGATCTCGAATCCAGCTGAACCGTCCAGCGTGAGGCTTGACCGGCCAGTGCCCCCGGGTGCCAGCTTGACCGGCAGAAAGTTCATACGCGGTGCACCGATGAAACCGGCGACGAACAGATTGGCCGGATGATTGTAGAGGTCGAGCGGCGTGCCGATCTGCTCGATGCGGCCGGCGCGCAGCACGACGATGCGGTCGGCAAGCGTCATCGCCTCGATCTGGTCGTGCGTGACATAGACCATCGTCGCCGACAGCCGCTCGTGCAGGGCGGCCAGTTCGGCGCGTGTCGAGATGCGCAGCTCGGCATCGAGATTGGACAGCGGCTCGTCAAGCAGGAAAGCGGTTGGATTGCGCACGATGGCGCGGCCGATCGCAACGCGCTGGCGCTGGCCGCCGGAGAGCTGGCCGGGGCGCCGGTCGAGATACGGCGCGATTTCCAGCATCCGCGCGGCTTCGGCGATGCGCGCATCGATTTCGGCACGCGCCATACGGGCGTTCTCCAGTCCGAAGCCCAGGTTCTGGCGCACGCTCATGTGCGGGTACAGCGCGTAGGATTGGAACACCATCGCCAATCCCCTGTCGGCGGCCGGAACGGTGGTCACGTCCTTGCCGTCGATCGCGATCGCGCCACCTGTAGGCCGATCAAGCCCGGCGATGAGCCGCAGCAGCGTGGACTTGCCGCAGCCGGAGGGGCCGACGAAGACGATCAGCTCGCCGTCAAGGATATTGAGATTTATGTCGTGCAGCACGCCGACCTTGCCGAAAGCCCTCGATACGCCGGTGAGTGTGATCTGGCTCATGGTAGCCTCTATTTCAGACCGGAGCCGGCAATGCCGGTGGTGATGAAGCGCTGAAGGAAAATGAACACCAGCACGACCGGGATCATGGTGACGACGGTCATGGCCAGGATGTAATGCCATTGCACGTTGAGTTGGCCGGCATAGGTGTTGAGACCGACCTGCAGCGTATAGACCTCCTTGCGCGACAGGACGATCAGTGGCCAGAGGAAGTCGTTCCAGCGCCAGACGACGGAAAAGATCGCCAGCACCGCCAGCGCTGGGGCGGTCAGCGGCAGGATGATGCGCCAGTAGATCTGCCATTCCGACGCCTTGTCCATGCGCGCTGCGTCGATCAGCTCGTCGGGGATCGTCAGCATGTACTGGCGTAGCATGAAGACGCCCGTGGGCGTCGCCACTGTGGGCAGGATCACGCCCCATAGCGAATTGAACAGTCCCATTGCCGAGATCACCGAATAGAGCGGCACCAGGATGACGGAGAGCGGCACCATCAGCGTCGCGACGATGAGCATCATCACAGCCGAACGTCCCCGAAAATTGTACTTCGACAGTGCGAACGCGGCCATCGAATTGGTCAGGAGCGTAATCAGGGTGGCGACCACGGTGACGAAGACCGAGTTGCGCAGATAGAGGAAGAAGTCGAAGGCGAGGAAAGGCTGGACATAATTGTCGAGCGCGAAGGCGATGCTGCGCTTGGGCGTACGGTTTTGGATGTTGACGCGTATGATCTCGCCCGGGTTGGCGGGATCGACCATCTGCGCGACGGTGCCGAGGCGGCGCACTTCGGCGAGCACGCGCACGCTGCCGTCGTCATTGCGCACTTCAAAGAGCTGCAGCGGCTCCTCATACCCTTCCACGATCGCTTCGGCGGTGACATAGGGCAATACAGTCGGCGGGAACTCCGCCAGCGCCGCAGGCGTCTTGAACGACGAGTTGACGAGCCAGAGCGCCGGGCCGAACATGACAATCAGCCCGCCGATCAGCCAGAACCAGGTGAAAACGTCGGTCCAGTGCCAGCCGGCGCCGCCGCGCCGGCGGAACAGAAATTCCGCAACCCTGCTCATCGCATTTTGCCCCGCTGCTCGTTGCGCCTTGCGATGCCCAGCTGGATCAAGGTCAGCACGACCAGCACCGCTCCCATGAGGATCGAGGCCGCGGAGGCGAGCCCCGGATTGCGCAGCATCGAGGCGAAGCCGACCTCGTAGATGTACTGCGTGAGGAACAGCGTGCTGGTCCCGGGACCGCCGCCGGTCAGCACATAGACTTCATCGAATATCTGCACGGCGCGGATGAGTGTCAGCACCAGCACCACCAGGAGGTTGGGCGCCAGCAAGGGCAGCGTTATGCGCCAGAAGACGCGCAAGGGCCGTGTGCCGTCCATCTCGGCGGCCTCATAGAGGTCTTTCGGAA
This sequence comes from Mesorhizobium sp. WSM4837, assembly GCF_055811435.1. NCBI lineage: Bacteria > Pseudomonadati > Pseudomonadota > Alphaproteobacteria > Hyphomicrobiales > Phyllobacteriaceae > Mesorhizobium > Mesorhizobium sp. WSM4837. Next base: position 104,854 of record NZ_JBVVQE010000012.1, on the reverse strand, counting down.
TGGCCTGAAGGCCAGCGAGAAGGATCAGCGCATAGAAGCCGACATGAGCCCAGACCGACACCATGATCGTCGCCATGAAGGCCCAGTTGCGCTCCACCAGCCAGTTGAGCGGGGTCCCGCCCGCCTCGAACACCATCAGGTTGAGCAGTCCTTGCCGCTGCAGAATCCAGCGCCAGATGAGACCGACCACGACCGGCGACAAAAGCACAGGGAAGAAGAACACGGCGCGCCAGAAACTGCGCGCACGCAACTCACGGTTGAGCACGAGTGCGGTGACAAGCGCTACGGCGACCATCATCGCCACTTGCAGCACGACGAAGGCCAGGGTGTTCCAAACCGCGATCCAGAACAGGTCCTCGGTGCAGCTCTTCGGATCGAGATAGCTGCCACAACTGAACAGCCGCCCATACTGCTCGGCGCCGACGAAGGTGCGGTCGCCGAGGAACAGCGCCCCGCCACCGGTCATCGAATAGAGGATGTTGATGACCAGCGGAAACAGCACGAAAATGCCGAACACCAGCATGTTCGGCGCCAGGAAGAACACGGCCATGCCATTGCTGCCCGTGCGCCGTTGCAACATGCGCAGTGGCGCATCGAAAACATTCGCAAGCCAGCCGACCGGCGCCAGGATCATGGCGCCGGCGCGCGTTGCTATGCCGTTTCGGACGTCTCCCATGACACTGCCGCGACGCTACTTCGATGCCTCGGCCACCTGTGCCTTGATGTCCTCGTCGATGCGGACGAAAGCCTCGTCGAGCTTCAGCTCGCCGGCCATGACCTGACTGATGCGGGTCACCAGCGCGCCATAAACCGGAGTTCCCCATTTCCATGCCGGCAGGGCGGCGGCATTCGGCGCGATCTTGCCCGATGCCTTCAGGAAGGCTTCGAGCGACGCCTTGACGTTCTCGTCATCGGTCTTGTAATCGATCTTGCCGGCGAGAACGCCCTTGTGTGCGGGCAGGAACAGGGTGCGCTCGGTGAATTCGCGCATGATGTCCTCGCGGCCCAGGAAGTCCATCACCTTGCCGACTTCAGCGGGGTTCTTGGTGTATTTGACGGCGACCAGCGCGGCGCCGCCCGGCATGCCGGTGCAGGCGGCGGTGCCGCACGGCGAGCCCGTCGCCACCCAGTCGAAGTTCTTGCCGATCTTGCTGGCCAGGTTTGCGACCTGCCAACTGCCCGAATAATAGTAGGCAATCTGCCCATTGATGAAGTCGTCGGCCCCGGCGCGATAGGTGGTGCCCGACGCCGACACCCAGATCTCCTTGTTCATGCGGCCGTCGGCAACCCAGTTGACCAGCTTTTCGGCGAAGGCTTTCGTGCCGGCGTCGATCGGCGCCGGCAGTCGATCGCCGCCGATGTAATTGGCGCCATAAGAAATGTTCGCCGCCGAGATACGATGGCCGCTGCGGTCGATGGCAAAGGCAGCATTGAGCTGCTGGCTCTGCTGCACCTTGCCGGCGGCCTCGACCCATTCGTCCCAGGTTGCGGTGTCGGCCGGGATCGGCACGCCGGCCTGTTCGAAAAGCGTCTTGTTGACGAAGCCGCCGGTCAGCGTGATCTGGGTCATGAAGCCCGGAATGATCTTGGAACCGTCAGGGCGCATCCAGTCGAACTGGTCGCCGAAATTCGTCTGCCAGTATGCCGGATCGGCAATCACAGGCGTCAGGTCGAGCCAATGATCGGCGAGTTCCTTGATGTTGGTGACGCGGGCGATATCAGGGCCCCGTCCTGCCTCGAGTTCGACCGGAAGCTGCTCCTGAACAACCTTGTAGGCGACATTGTCGAGAATGACGTTGATGTCCGGATTGTCTTTCATGAAGCGGTTGAGCAGGTCCTGTATAACCTCGCCCTCGACGCCGTCCGAGTACCACATCACGCGAACGTCGCCTGCGAACGCGGTCGACGACAGAAGGCCCGCCGAAAGGCCCAGGATTATCGAATTCATTCTCATGGTTCACTCCTCCGCTTTTGCGGTCTTCACCGCTTGATTGTCGCTGTCCGAGCTGCTGCTTGTTGGGCTCCTTTTGATCCGATCCTCACCTGGTTGCGATCGAGTCGGCTGCGAAGAACGTGGCTTCGCCCGTGACCTGCCAGTCGGCCGGATCGATGACACGGCCCTCAGCCTCCATGCGGCCATCCGGATGAAACAGCACGTCGCCGTATTCCAGGTCATTGACATGCAGAAGGCCGTTTTTTCCGTGGCCGAGCGCGAGCTGGGAAAACTGCGCCTCGAATTCCTCCAACGACCCGTATTGCCGGCGCCGGCCCAGACGGATGATCCACGCGGCTTGATGGCCCGGCACGCGCAACTCGTTTCCAGTCGTCGGCCCGCGGCCGACGAGCTCGAAGGCGCTGTCGGCCTTCAGCATCGCGAGCCCATCGCCGCCGCGCGCCGAAGCTATATGTTCCTTGACCCTCGCTTCGTCGAACGCGCTCTGTGGGAACCAGGCATGGGTAAAGTCGGGTTGCTCGGCAGCGCAGCTGAACAACACAACCGCCAGGTCGCGGTATTGATGCACGCGCGGCAGAGATCCGGAGCCGCCCCAGTAAGACGGACGGCCATAGCCCGAATGAATTGTCTCGCCCGGATGGTTGATCCATATCTGCGCGTCGGGATTGCCGCCGAGGCGCAGGTGCAGCACCGTTTCCTGATAACCCCATTCGTTCCAGCGATAGGCTGCTGCGCTTCCCATGGCGAAATCGCGGGTCTTGTAGTGGTAGAGCTTGGCGATCCGGTTCTGGCCCTGCGCGAAGCACCATTCCTGCGCGTCGTCGCCGGCCATGCAGGCGATACCGGTCAGTTCTTGCGGGACGTGGAGCCCATGGTCGCGCAGGCAGAGCGCAAGCTGCGGCAGGGCGTGGAAGCGCATGCCGTAGAAACCTTTGCCCCACAGCATGCGTGCAATGCCAGAAAGTTCCAGCGAACGGGCGGCGCGCAGCGTGTGTTCGTAGGAGCGGCCCTGTGCGCCGGTAAGCATGCCCTGCTGAGCCGAGCGGGCGACGATCTCGAGCAGGCGGTTGATCGCAGCCCCGGCGCGCCGGCGCACATCGGCGTCTGGCCCAAGCGCGTACAGGATCGTCAACCCTTTGAGATCGATCGGGAAATAAGGGGCGGAGTTGAATTCCGCCATCTCCCATGCCTCGAAATGATCAAGCCAGGCGCGCACGCGCGCAAGGCCCACGGTCGACTGCTCCGCGCCGGTGCGCCCCGAGCGGACAAAGCGGGCATCGGGCAGGAGATGGCCGCCGAGATAAGCCGCGGTGTGAAACAGAAGCGCGTGGTTTTCGGAAAAGTACCACTGCACGTCGTTGCCCGGCTCATCCATCCAATAGCGATAATTGAGGATCGCCTCGTCAATGCGGTGACGGAGATCGACCGCGATCCTGTTGCCATAGGCACGACGGCACCAGAGCAGTGGAACCAGGATGAAATCGGCGCAGTCGTGGCAATCCTCGATCGCCGGCAGTGCAGCAGCAATGATGGCGTCGGTTTCGGCGCCGCCACGGCCGGTCGCCAGCCGCGCCAGCGCCCGCACGGTATCGGCCTCTGCGAAGTTGGAGACCTGTTCCAGGGCTTCGCCGATCCTGTCGGCAAGGACGGCGGGAGCGCGGCCCTGACGCGCCGCATGACAGATCTCGACGCCGAAGACCCGCTGGGCAACAAAGCCTGAAGATGAGAGCGATACGGCAAAATGCCGGAAGTCGGCGGGAAGGTCTTCCGTGGCGGCAATCGTGATGCGTCTTGCCCCCGCTTCGATGCGGCGGCGGAAGATCACGGGCGCCTCGATCGACATGAAGTCGCCCTCGATCACAACAGCTGCATCCACCGCAACCGGCAGCGCGACATCCGTCACCAGCGCCACTTCGCCGCCGGAATAAAATGGACGCTCGAAATGCATCGCGTCGAGAGCGGCTTCCATGGCCGCCGCGACGTCGCCTTTGACGGTCGTGGGCAAGACCTGTTCGGCAGTTGGGCCCCGGAGATAGTCGAGTTGGAAGAAGTAGCGTGCGTCACGCTCGGCGAGATCGTCGAACCAGATGCTGATCTCGTTGGCGCCGGCGACGAGATCGACCTCGAAATCCTGAGAAGCCTCGAGATTGCGCCCGTAGGGCGCCATCCAGCCGGCCTCTATCCCGTTGACGAACAAAACGGCGCCGCCGCAGGTGCGCAGCCGCAGCCGCGCCTGGCCGTCCGAGCCTGCATCGAGCACGGTACTTGCCCAGGTGGCGACCACGGTCGGGCGGAACCAGAAGCCCGACAGGTCGACACGGGGCGAGCCGAACGGAAGCCAAACACGGTCCGGCTCGAACACGCCCTGCGGCTCGGGCCGTTTCCCGCGGCGTTCGGCGGCAAACTCGGTTCGGCAGGGATATTCGTGCGGGATGAAATTCTTGTGCTTGGTCAGGAAGAAGAAGGGATCCATCTCCCCTTGCATCGGCTGATCCGCAACATCGTAGCGCTGCTCGGACGTCGTGCCGACGAGCCAGTAAACGACGGGGCCGCCGAGCGCGAGCGGCCGGCGCAGCGTAAGATCGTGCGTGATCGGTTCCACGGTGTTCATCGCAGCGTCTCAACGGGCACGGGCGACACGTCGTTATAGGCCTGGTTCTCGCCGGTCATACCCCAGACGAAGGCGTAGGGGCCGGTTCCGCTGCCCATATGGATCGACCAGGCCGGCGAGATGACACAGTCGCCATTGGCCACGATCAGATGGCGGGTATTGTCCGGCCGTCCCATCAGATGGATTACCCGATCTTCCGCCGCGAGATCGAAATAGAGATAGGCTTCCATGCGCCGCTCATGCAGGTGAGGGGGCATGGTGTTCCAGACGCTGCCCGCAGCGAGATCCGTGATGCCCATCAGCAACAGACAGGAAGGCGCGACTTCCGGATGAATGTACATGCGCAATGTGCGCTTGTTGGCGCGTCGCTCCTCGCCGAGTTCGAGCGGCTTCGCCTCGGATTTCGTGATCAGCCGATGCTTGATGTCTGCGCCGGCCGGAACCGAGTTCATGTAGAACCAGGCGGGGTGCGCGGCGCTGTCGCTTTCGAGCGTCACTTGCTTCGCGCCGCGCCCGACATAGAGCACATCGCGGTTGGCGAGCGCGAAGCGCTGCTGGTCGACGCTCACCGTTCCTGCGCCGCCGAGATTGGCGATGCCCATCTCGCGCGCGGTGAACAGATGAGGCGTGCCGACGTCCGCGCCATCGCCGAAACTCAGCGGCTCTCCGGTTGGGCACGCGCCGCCGACGATCATGCGGTCGACATGGGTGTAAGCGAAGGCGATACGGCCGGGCTCGAACAGCCGCTCCACCAGAAACTCGGCGCGCAGCCGCTCCGTTCCGTAGCCATCGATGTCGCCCGGACCGGCGCCGAAGAGAACGCGCATCGTCATGCCGCTGCCTCGTCAGCTTCGGCATGGATCATCCCCTCGGTGAGGCAGAGGATCGCCAGGGCCTGGCCGTAGCCGGTAGGCTGGATCGGGATGTCGCGGTAGAACTGGAGATCATGGCCCATGCGGGTGCCATAGGAAACGTTTCCGAGCACGCCGTTCTCGTCGATGCTGGCCAGCACCGCGTCGAGTGCGCGCCGGCCCGCTGGACCGCACGCCTTGGGCCCGAAGCCCAGGCGCGCAGCTTTCATGAGACCATAGCCGATGCCGGCGGTGGCCGACATCTCCTCATAGGAGGTCGGGTCATCGAGCAAAGTGTGCCATGCTCCCGATGGCGCCTGCAGGCGCAGCAGCGCTTCGATCTGCGCTTCCAGCACGCCGAGCAGATAGGCTTCGACTGGCTTGCCGACACCACCATTTTCGATCAGGTCGAGGATGCCGACCGTGATCCAGGCGTTGCCGCGGGCCCAGAGAGCGCCGGCAAAATTATGTCGGCCGGCAAATGTCCAGCCATGGAACCACAAGCCGGTTTTCGGGTCGGCGAGATAGCGCGCATGGACGAGGAACTGGCGAACAGCCTCGTCGATGCAAGCTTGCCGGCCGGCCGCGCGGCCGTGGAAAGCGAGGAACAGGCCGGCCATGAACAACGTGTCGTCCCACAATTCGTCGTCGTTGATCTTGTCTGAGACATTGTGCTGGAACCCGCCCTCGGGCGTGCGAGGCATGTCGCGAAGCAGCCTTTCGGCCCATTGGCAGAGAGGCGTTTCCCAGCGCTGGTCGCGTGTCTCGCCCCAGAGCAATGCCAGCGCCATCATCGGAGCGGTGGTGTTGATGTTCATCGGCGGCAGGCCCGCCCTTAAATGGCGCTCGTACCAATCTTCGATTGTCTTCAAGAGTTTCGGGTCGCGATTGTGCCGCCAGAGGCAAACGAGGCCGTAGAGGCCTACACCCTGCGGCCATTCCCAGGAATCGAAGCTGATGTAGTCGCCGGCCGTGCCGTCGAGGTTGGGCTCGTCGAAACGGCCGTCATGGCGCAGGCCGGTCATGCCGCGCACGAGCAGGTCGAGCTTTGAGCGCATATCTCTCATGGACGACGCCACCACTCCTCCCAAGTTTGCGCGATGTCGGGCAAATGGGTGCCACAGGAATTTTTATTGCGCAATCTGAAATTTTTTTGCAGCATGAGGCCTGGTGAGGAAACAGCCTATGGTCGTCAAGGTCGAAAGCGGGAAGCGCGGCACGCCCAGCCGGCGCGTGCGGCTCGAAGACGTCGCCGCGCGCTGTGGCGTATCCGTCAGCACGGCGTCGCGGGCGCTTGCTGGCGGCAAGGGCGTGCGCGGCGACCTTCGGTCGACGATCATCGAAACCGCCAGGAAGTTGAACTACACGATCCCCACGTCGATCGCCGGCCGCAAGGTGATCCTCGCCGCAAGCAACGCTGCGAGGATCGACTATGGCCGCAACCAGTTCACCTTCTATGTGCTCGACGGACTGAACGAGCGCGCAAAAACTCTCGGTGTCGAGTTGGTGTCGCGCTCGATCGCCGACGCCGGTGAGCAGATCGCGCTGCTCAATGAGGCCAGGCAAGACAAGAGCGTCGTCGGTTGCCTGTTTCTGACGCTTGACGACGAGGCGGTGCTGACGCTGACCGGCGGTTTCGGCAAGCCGATCGTGCTCATAAACGGCGACGACCCGGCGATGCACCATTCGAGCCTGACGCCATGCAACCGCTCGGCGGCGCATCTCGCGACGCAGCACCTGCTCGACCTCGGCCACCGGCGCATCCTGTTCCTGATGCGACGCGGGCGGCGCACGATCGAGCGTCGCTTCGAGGGCTGGCAGGATGCACTGCGAGAGTGCGGCCTGGCGGCCGGCGACCTGGCCGTGGAGGTGGCGGATTGGCTGCCGGACCTTGCGGCGGAAGCGATTGCGCGGCGCATCGAGGCGCGTGGCCTCGATTTCACAGCCGTGCTCGCCGCGGGCGACAGTCTCGCTATCGGCGCGATGATGGCGATCCGGAAGTCGGGTTACGAGGTGCCTGCCGACGTGTCGGTCATGGGCATGGATGACCTTCCGCAGGCAGCTTTCCAAAACCCGCCCCTCACGACGATGCATATTCCGATGCGCGAGATCGGCGCGGCGTCGCTCGACCTCCTGCTCGCCGATCTCGGCGGGGACCTGCCGCCGCGCCGTATCGAATTCGCCTGCCATATCGTGCAACGCCAGTCGACCGGCCCGGTTCGCGCCTGAGACGTATGGTTCACACCGCTGTCCGGGCCAGGCCATCGCTACATCGGTGTGGCCACGTTCGAACCGTCTTCGAAGCGTCCGTAACCTCCGCCGAAGAAAAGCAGAGGTTCGCCGTCTCGCAAGGTCGCGGCGGTTACGCGGGCAACGACGATCAAATGGTCGCCGCCCTCATGCCCGGAGATCCGCACGCATTCGAACCGCGACAGACAGTCACCCAGCAGCGGCACGCCGGCATCGTTCAGATCGTGCGGGAGGCCGTCGAAGGCTTGACCGGCGCGAGCGAAGCGCTGGCTCAGCTCGATCTGCTCCGCGCCCAAGACATGAACCGCGAAATGCTCGCAACCAGCGAAGGCGGCAAAGCGCCTCGAATGCCGGCCGATCGACCAGAGCACGATCGGCGGGTCGAGGGACACCGATGCAAAGCTGTTCGCGGTGATGCCGACGGGACCATCAGGCGTCATCGTGGTGACGACGGTGATACCGGTCGCAAACCGGCCGAGCGCGTCGCGGAACTCGCGCTTGCGGTCGGGGCCGGGCACGAAGCTTTTCATCGGTTGCTGCTCGGGGTTGAGGAAGTGGTACATCAGGCGCCCTCCTGGCCAAGGGCTGCGGTGGAAGCTTCAATCTCGTTGACGCGCCTTCGCAGCATCATCATCGCCGCTCCCCGGTTCCGAGCGGAGTCGCCGGGGTGATTTCCGGCACCCGGCTATAGACATGCGGCAGCGAGCAGGTGTTGATGTTCGGCAGCACGCGCTTGCCGAAGGACAGGGCCTCGTCGAGATGCGGATAGCCGGAGAAGATGAAGGCGCGGATGCCCATTTTCCGGTATTCCTCGATCTCGCACATGACTTGATCGGTCGAGCCGACGATCGCGGCGCCGCAACCGGAGCGTGCGCGGCCAACGCCGGTCCACAGATGCCGCTCGACATAGCCTTGTGCGTCGGCGCCGGCGCGGTTCTTTGCCTGGTGCGCGACGCCCAGGGATGTCGCGTCCAGTGCGCGGCCGCGGATAACGCTGCCCTGCTCGTCATCGAGTTTCGAAATCAGTTCCTCGGCATATTCGCGGGCTTCGGCTTCGGTGTCGCGCACAATCACGTGGACGCGCAGGCCATAATCCAATGTGCGGCCATGGGCGGCTGCACGCTCGTGAACATCACGCATGCGGTGCGCCAACACGTCCTTCGCCTCCGGCCACATCAGATACACGTCACACTGTGCGCCGCAGAGTTCGAGCGCGTCGGGCGAATAGCCGCCGAAATAGAGTAGCGGCCCGCCATTCTGTTGGTAGGGCTTTGCGGGGTCGGCGGTTACTTTCCCGAATTGGTAGACCTCGCCCTGATGGTTGATTTCATCGCGCGTCCAGGCCTGACGCAGGATCTCGATGACCTCGCGCGAACGCTGATAGCGGAAGCGGCTGTCGGCGAGTTCGCCGGGAAAGTCGGAAGAGATGACGTTTACAGTCAATCTGCCCTTCAGCATGTGGTCGAGCGTTGCGAGCGTGCGCGCCAGCATGATCGGTTGCATTTCGCCGCAACGCACCGCCGCGAGAAGGTTGATCGAATGGGTTATCGGAGCGCAGCCCGCCACGAAGGACAGAGTATCCTGGCCGACCTGATAGGACGAGGGGCACAGGATATTGCGAAAGCCCAGTCCTTCGGCTGTCTTGACGATATCGGAGCAGTGCTCCCAACTCGACCGCAGCGCGCCATCCGGTACGCTGAGATAGCGGAAATCATCGGAGCACAAAGCGGAAAACCACGACACTTCAGCAGCATCGAGATCTGCGGACGTCACCGGAACGACCGTCAATGTCGGCACTCCTCGTTGTCAGAGACTGGATTTCCCTGTTGCATATCATTCGTGTTTGTGTAGATCAATAGTGTATCAATTTTGCGTTGGAGACAATGTGACAACGTCCAGAAACGCCTATGCGCTTCCGATGCATCAGCAGGTCAGCGAAATGCTGATTCGCGAGATCGCGGCCGGGCGGATGATTGAGGGCGAAAAGCTTCCGCCGGAGCGCGACATGGCTGCGGGGCTCGGAATAGCGGTCGGTACTTTGCGCAAGGCACTCGGCGATCTCGAGCGCAAGGGCTTGCTCAGTCGCATCCAGGGTTCCGGCAACTACGTACGTTCGCAACCTGACGTGGCCAGTGTCTATTCCATGTTCCGGCTGGAACTCCTGGAGGGAGGCGGGCTGCCGACGGCGCACGTTCTGTCAGTCGATCGGCTGGCGAAACCGATGGACCTGCCGGTGTTCGGGTCGAGCAGCGAGGCCCATAGAATAAGGCGGCTGCGGAGCCTCAGCGGCAAGCCGGCGGCGCTGGAGGAGATCTGGCTCGACGGTGCCCGTGTGGAGACGGTTGCTATCGAAGAACTGTCGGATTCGCTCTATCTCTACTACCGCAAGGCGCTCGGCTTCTGGATCTTGCGTGCAGAGGACCGCGTCGGGGTCGGCCAGGTGCCGGGATGGGCGCTGCCAGAATTCGGCCTCGCGCCGGGCGCTGCCGCCGGCTTCATCGAGCGTACCGGCTGGATGCAGGACGGCGCCAGCGCGGAGTTTTCCAGGACCTGGTTTGATCATGGCGTCGCGCGCTATGTCGCGCGGCTGCGATAGGGAACGGATATGGCGAAGCACATTTCCTACGGCATCATCGGCTGCGGCATGATGGGGCAGGAGCATCTTCGCAATATCGCGCTGCTGCCCGATGTCGGGGTCGCGGCGATCTTCGAGCCCGACGCGATGATGCGCGCACGCGCGGCAGTCCTCGCCCCGCAAGCGTCGATCGCCGGCTCGGTCGCGGAGGTGGCGGCCGATCCGCGCGTCGACTGCTTGCTCATCGCCAGTCCGAACTATGTGCATTTCGCGCAGCTTAGGGAAGTCGCTGCTATCCGTGCGCTGCCCATCCTGGTCGAGAAGCCGCTTTTCACCGATCCGGTCGACGCAGCCGCGGTGAAGGCGTTCGCCGCGACCTATACCGCACCAGTCTGGGTCGCGATGGAATACCGCTATATGCCGCCGGTCGCTCGATTCATCGAGCAGGCGCAGAACGCCACCGGCGGCATCCGGATGCTGACAATCCGCGAACATCGCTACCCGTTCCTGGACAAGGTGGCCCACTGGAACCGCTTCAACCGTCGATCGGGAGGCACGTTCGTCGAAAAATGCTGCCATTTCTTCGATCTCATGCGGCTAATCCTGAAATCGGAACCGGTAAGAATCATGGCGTCGGCCGGACAGGAAGTGAACCATCTCGACGAAAATTATGATGGCGAAACACCCGATATCTGGGATTGCGGCTACGTGCTGGTCGATTTCGCCAGCGGCGCGCGCGCCATGCTGGAACTGTGCATGTATGCAGAGGGCAGCCGCTATCAGGAGGAGATCAGCGCCGTCGGTGCGCGAGGTAAAGTCGAATGCCTGGTGCCGGGTCCCGGCCGCTTCTGGCCAGCCCATCTCGGCGCGGCGCCGACGCCGCAGTTGATCGTCAGCCCACGCTTTGCGCAGGGACCGTACACCGTCGAGATCCCGGTCGACCCGCAATTGTTGACGGCCGGCGATCACAACGGCTCGACGTTCTATCAGCATCAGAGGTTCTGCGCCGCCCTGCGAGGCGAAGGGCCGGTCGAGGTGACGCTGGATGATGGCTGGAAAGCTGTCGCCATGGGTATGGCCGCACAATTGTCGGCAAACCAGGGCACGGCCATTTCCAACCCACTCGATGCCTGCGAGAGCGCAAGATCCACGGCGTGAGCCGCCTAGTGGGATCAGTCAACCCTTGCCTCCGATTGCCGCTATGGTTCTGACCAGCCTGTCCGCGACACAGGTCGATGCTCCAGCCGCCATGAGCATCTGCGGCAGGATCAACCATTCCAGCGTCCAGGCTGCACCGGAGCGCTCTTGCTCATGGATCAGCGCATGATGCATTCCCGACAATTGGACCGCGTTGTAGCGGGCAAGCGTCACCAGCATCTCGGCGTCGACGGGATTGCGCTTGTGCGCCATGGCGGACGACGAACCGCCGCCCGCCCTTTGCAGCTCGTCGCCTGCCTGCGCCATCAGCGCAATGTCCTGCCCCAACTTGCCGAGGCCGCCCGTCACAAGCGACAGCCAGTTGGCCAGCTCAGCGATGCGGTCGCGCTGGCTGTGCCATTGCGGCGCGTCGCCGAGGCTTAGCTGCCGGGCCAGCGCGGCACGGACGGCGGCGCCCTTGTCTGCAAACTTCTCGAGTGTCCCGGCGGTGCCGCCGAACTGGACGACGAGAACCGATCCCCGCACCGATTGAAGCCGCTCATGGTGGCGCACGAGCGGTTCGCGCCAGCTTGCGACGCGGTCGGCTACGGAAATCGGAATTGCTGCCTGCATGCGGGTTCGGGCCATCAGCGTGCGATCGCCAAACCGATGGCCGAGATCGGCGAAGGCGACCACCAGAGCCGAAAGCCGTTCTTCCAACAGGTCGATACAGGCGCGAATTCTCAGGATCATCACCGTGTCGATCACGTCCTGGCTGGTCGCACCGAAATGCACATGCTGCGAATGCGGCTCTCCGACAGCATGCCTGATCTGCCGCACGAGCTCCGGCACCATTACGCCGTCGCGCGCCGTTGCGTCTCTCAGGGCCTGGATTTCCGGCCGGAAGTTGTCGAGGACGCGCCCGATGACGCTTGCTGCAGCCGCCGGGATGATGCCGAGCGCAGCTTCTGCGTCGGCGAGCGCCTTCTCGAATTGCAGCATCGTCGCAAGTTCGGCCTCGACGCCGAGCAGCGTCGCCATCTTCTCATCGCCGAGAAGCCCGGACAGGAGGGGATTGTCGAATGCTGCGATCATATGTCGAAGAAGACCGTCTCGTTGATGCCCTGGAGATGAATGTCGAACTTGTAGATGTCGCCATCGCGCGGCGCGACCAGCGTTGACACGCGCTCTTTCTGCTCAATGCGCATCAGGACGGGATCCTCGGCGTTGGCGGTTTCCTCATCGCCGAAATACATGCGGGTGTGAAGGCCAATGTTGATTCCACGCGCGACGATCCAGACCGTCAAATGCGGCGCCATCTTGCGGCCGTCAAAAAACGGCACGCGACCGGGTTTGATGGTTTCGAACAGGCATTCGCCCGTCGTCATGTCGGTGGGCAGCCGGCCCCAGCCGGTAAAGTTCGGGTCGGCGGAGCCGCGCAGATCCGAGGGCGAATTGTAGATGCCGGCGGCGTCCGCCTGCCAGATCTCCACAAGTGCGTCGTTCAGCGGCGAGCCGGCGCCGTCGATCACCCGGATATTGACCCTGATGCGTTCGCCCCTGGTCTTGTCGTTGACCATCGCGGTGCCAAGGTCGCGTTCATAGACGCCCGAGATACCGGCAAAGTTGGGCGTCAGCCCGATATGGACATAGGGTCCCGCGGTCTGCGAGGCGCTTTCCTTCAGCCGGCCGAGAGCCTGGACCATCAGTTGCCCTCGATGCGGTTTTCGAACAGCGTCGAGCGGCGGCCGCGCAGTACAATGTCGAATTTGTATGCCCGCGCATCCATCGGTATCGTTGCCTCCATGTCGAGTGCGGCGGTGAGGCCTTCAATAGCGCGGCGGTCGTTGATGGTCCGCACGATCGGGCACCTCCAGATCATCGGGTCGCCCTCGAAATACATCTGGGTGATCAGGCGCTGCGCGAAGCCGTGCCCGAAGATCGAGAAATGGATGTGCGCTGGACGCCAGTCGTTGGGTCCGTTGGGCCAGGGATATGGCCCCGGCTGGATCGTGCGGAAACAATAGGAGCCATCCTCGCCGGTGATGGTGCGGCCGCAGCCGCCGAAGTTCGGATCGAGCGGCGCGCGATAAGTCTCCTTCTTGTGTCGATAGCGTCCGCCGGCGTTGGCCTGCCATACCTCCAGCAACGCACCGGCGACGCCGATGCCGCGTTCGTCGAGCAGGTGGCCATAGACGAGGATGCGCGGCCCGATCGCGCTTTCGCCCGGCCCGGCAAAATTGTGTATGAGGTCGTTGTCCAGTTCACCGAGAATGTTGTGGCCGAAGACCGGCCCGGTAAGCTCCGACAGCGTGTTGTCGAGGGAAAGAAGCGGCCGTTGCGGTGAGCGCAGCACGGACGTCTTGTAGGCCGGCGTGAAGGCCGGTGGATGCCAGTTGCGGTCGCGCGGAAAGAAGGCGCCGATCTCCGGCGTGCGGTTGGCGGGAAAGCGCGACTTGGTCATGATTAGCCGGCTTGAGCGTCGATTTCGTCGAACGTCTTCCTGGCGATCTTCATCGCATGATTTGCCGCCGGTACCCCGGCATAGATTGCCACATGCAGCAGCGCCTCGCGTATGTCGTCGCGCGTCGCCCCGGTATTGACGCTGGCGCGGATATGCATCGCAACCTCTTCGTCCTGCTTCAGCGCGGCGAGCAGCGCGATTGTGATCATGGAACGCTCGCGCCTGGTGATGTTCGGCCGCGACCAGACGTGGCTCCATGCAGCCTCCGTGATCAGTTCCTGGAAAGGAATGTCGAATTCGGTCTTGGCCGCCTCTGCGCGGTCGACATGGGCGTCACCCAGCACCGAACGGCGCGTCGCCATCCCTTCGACGTATCGGTCGCCGTGTCGTGGCTTGCTCATTTGCGCTCTCTTGGCATGTCGTTCAGGAAGCCACGGACCAACCCGGCGAGCTTTTCCGGCTGCTCGACGCATGGGATGTGGCCCGCACCAGCGATGACCTCGAACCGTGCGGCGGGGATTGAGCGGGCCAGCGATTCCACCAGTTCAGGCGGCGTCGATCCGTCCTGATCGCCGACAATGCACAGTGTCGGCACTTTGATCGCTGCGGTCGTCGCGGTGAAATCGGCGTCGCGGATAGCCGCGCAGGCAGCAGCGTAGCCGGCCGGATCCTGGCGCGTCAGCATCGTTTTATAACCCGCCAGTTCCTCGCCGCGATTCTTATGGAAATCCGGCGTGAACCATTTTCGCATCACGTCGTCGGCAAAGCTGGCGATGCCCTCCGACAGGGTCGCGTTGATGCGCCCGTTCCACATCTCGGCCGTACCGATTTTCGCTGCCGTATCGCAAAGGATCAATCCCTCGATCAAATCCGGCCGCGTCTTGTAAAGGCATTGCGCAATGACGCCGCCGATCGAAAGCCCGCAGATCACCGCGCGCTTTACGCCAAGATGGTCGAGCAGCCCTGCAAGGTCCGTCGCATGGGTCTCGATTGTTTGCGGCGCGCCACCCAGTTCGCTCAGGCCGTGTCCGCGCTTGTCGAACGCAACGGATGTACAGTCGTCGGCCAGCCTTCGCTCGACCTCGTTCCAGATGCGCATATCCGTGCCGAGCGAGTTGGCGAAGACGACCGTCGGCCTGCCAGTTTCGGGACGATGCCGGTAGTGGATCGTCGCGCCATTGATGTGAGCAAAGTTCATACTTGTCATAGCTTTGGCATTCCTTTGGGCCGCATCAGCCGTTTTTGCGCGGCGATGCGGAATGGTGCGTTCGGCGCACCATAGCCTGCATACGCGCCGCGCCGTTCAACGAACTCGATGATGAATCCCTCTCCGAATGTCGGCGCATAGAGCTGAAAAAATTCGCCGTTGTCGTCGCGGTCATAAAGGATGTTGGCCGAGCGTAACCGATCGGCGACTTCCGGATCCAGACCGAAGCGCGCTTCTACGTCGTCGTAGTAGTTCATCGATATCTGAAGCGGTTCGAAGCCGTTGGCCTGCAGCTTCGCCGCCGTCGCAAAGATGTCATCCGTCGCGAGTGCCAGATGCTGGACGCCGGAACCAAAGGTTTCGGCGATGAAATGGCCGGCCAGGGTGCGGTGACTCTCGGCGCCGTTCAGCGTGAGGCGGAAGCGCTTGTCCAGACCTTCGATGACCTGGCTGCGCACGAGGCCGGCCGGATCGACGATGTCGACCATCGGGGTCTTGGTCGTCCTGAAGATCGAGACATAGAACAGCAGCCAGCTCGGCATCTCCTCCTGTGCCATGGTCTGCCCGACATGATCGATACGGGTGAGGCCGACGCCATTGCCGGAACTTGCCGACGTGACCGGCGTGAACTCTATGTCCCAGACCTTTGCCAGATCGGTCTTGGCATCGAGGAAGTAGATCAGTCCGCCGCCGACGCCGCGGATCGCCGGGATCGACAACTCGCCGGGCCCGACCCGCTGGTGAAAGATCTCCGCGCCCAGCGCCTCGGCGCGCGCCACCGTGGCGGCGGCGTCCTCGACCTTCAGGCCCATCGCGTATGCCGACGTGCCATGGACAACAAAGGAAGAATGGGCAAAGCCCTGCCGCTCGGTGTTGATGACGATATTGATCTCGCCCTGGCGGTAGAGCGTGACCTCCTTAGAGACGTGCCGACCGGCCTCGACAAAGCCGAGTATGCGCAACAGCGATCCAAGCTGTCCGGCGTCCTGGCGATCGGCCGCGAACTCGATGAACTCGACCCCTCCGACCCCGATGCGGTCGGGCATTGGCGGGATGGCCATGTCAAGTGCCGGTTCTTCACGCCGCACCTGGTCCATCAACCATACGAGCGAACGCCGTCCGTCGACGGAGATCGCCTTTGCCGACCCGCCACGGAACTGGTCGTTGAAAATCTCGAGCGACAGATAGCCGTCATAACCGGTTGCCGCGACCGCCTGCATGAACTGTCGCACCGGCAGATCGCCTTCGCCTGGCATGTTGCGGAAGTGCCGGCTCCAATAGAGCAAGTCCATGTCGATCAGCGGCGCGTCGGCGAGTTGGACAATGAAGATCTTGTCCGCGGGTATCGAACGGATGGAGCCGAGCTCAATCCTGCGGGCCAGCGTGTGGAAGGAATCGAGAACCAGCCCGACGTTCGGATGGTCGGTCCTGCGCACGATTTCCCAGGCATCGCGATGATCGTTGACGTGACGCCCCCAGGCCAATGCCTCGTAGCCGACGCGCAGACCGCGCCTGGCGGCGCGCTCGCCAAGCTCGCGAAAGTCCATGGCCGCCCGGTCGATCCCGCCAAGCGAGACCGGCGACACCGACGAGCATACCAGCATCAGATCGGTGCCGAGTTCCTGCATGACGTCGAACTTGCGCTCGGCACGATCGAAGGCGCGGTTGCGCTGCGGCTCCGGCAACCCCTCAAAATCCCTGAACGGCTGGAAGAGCGTTATGGTCAGACCTGTGTCACCAGCCATTCGGCCGACGTCGCGCGGCGAACCGTCAAAGGCGAGGAAATCGTTCTCGAAGATTTCGACACCGTCGAAGCCCGCGGCGGAAATTGCCGCGAATTTCTCCGCCAGGTCACCGGCGATCGACACCGTCGCGATCGACGTCTTCAAACGCGCCTCCTCCCCGGTTTGTCTTGAACGAACCAGTTCGTACATAACTAAGGCAACGCTGGCAGCACCGCAAGTTTCGGCCGCTCAGCGTTCTGCGGGAGCTTCGTCCTTCGCGACAAAACGCAACAGCATATCCACGCTGTTGCGTTTGAGCCGCTCGAGTTGTGCCGGCGCGCCGAAGTCGCGTCCGAAGATCATCGAAAAGGTGGTGCGATTGGAAACGTTGAAGAAGCACAGCGCGCTTACTTGCCAATGGAGTTCGATCGCGTCGAGTCCCGGCCGGAAGACCCCCTCTTCGACACCGCGTGAATAGATGCGAGAGATGTGGTCGATCGCCGTCACGTTCAGTTCGCGGATCGCATCCGATTGCTGGAGGTATTGGCCGTGATGGATATTCTCGATCATCACCATGCGGATGAATTCCTCGTGTCGGTGATGGTGGTCGAACGTGAACTCCACCAGGCGCGTCAGTGCCGCCACGGGGGGCAGACCTTCGATATCAAGTTGAGCCTCGCCCTCGCGCACCTGACGATACGCGTTCTCGAGCGCGCGCAGGTAGAGGCCTTCTTTATCGCCAAAATAGTAGTAGATCATGCGCTTGCTGAAGCGTGTGCGCGCCGCAATCTCGTCTATGCGCGCGCCCGACAAACCGTTCAGGGCAAACTCCTTGGAGGCGATCTCCAGGATGTTGCGGCGCGTGCCCTCAGGGTCCTGGATACGCGTCGTGCTCGCGTCCGGCTTCGGCTTTCGTTCTTTCTTGATAACGGCCATGCAGTTTGAGTTCCCGCCCCGGCGCAGCCGGCATTTGACTAAACTAACCAGTTAGTACATCATTCGCAAATCGCGACCGGCTCATTTACCGGCGCGTTTGGCGTGAACACAAGGGCGATCCAGGAATTGCCGCATTTGGGCAGGGAGGCGGCCCGCACAGGGAGGAATTTCGGGAGATGGGCGACAGCCTTGTCGACCTGCTTTGCCGTCTTGCCGACGAGCACAAGGGCGCCGTCAGCGGCCACAGCGAAAAGGTCGTGATCGGCCTTGTCGGACGCGGTATTCAGTCCTCGCGCACGCCCGGCATGCACGAGCGGGAAGCCCGGCGCCTCGGCATCGGCTATTCGTACCTTTTGCTCGATTTCGATCGGCTAGGATTTCCGGACGCGGCGATCGGCGACTTGATCGCGGCGGCGGAAATTGCCGGCTTTCACGGCCTCAACGTCACGCATCCGTTTAAACAGGCTGTCATTCCCGTCCTGGATGCGCTGTCGCCGGAAGCGCGCGCGATAGGCGCGGTGAATACGGTCGTCTTCGCTGGCGGACGCAAGGAAGGCCACAACACCGACAGCTGGGGTTTCGCTGAGAGTTTTCGCGAAGCGATGACAGGCGCATCGATGGGCAGTGTCGCGATGTTCGGCGCCGGCGGAGCGGGCGCCGCAGTCGCAAACGCGCTGATGCAAATGGGCGTTGGCCGGCTGTTCGTCCTCGACAGCCAACCCGGTCGCGCCTCGGATCTTGCGTCGCGCATGGGCGCCTTGTTCGGCGGTCGCGTCGAGACCTGGCCGGACCCGGCCGCAGCCGTGCGCATGGCAAACGGCATCGTCAACACGACGCCGGTGGGCATGGCGAAATACCCCGGAACACCGTTCGACACGGCTCTTCTGACAGCCGAAAAATGGGTCGCCGACATAATCTACTTTCCGACCGAAACAGAGTTGCTGGTGGCCGCCCGAACGATCGGCTGCAGAACGCTGCCGGGCATCGGCATGGCGATCTATCAGGCCGTCCGCGCGTTCGAACTCTTCACCGGGCGCAAGGCCGACCGCCGCGCCATGGCAGATCACTTCGAGGCCGCCGCATGAAGGCAATGACGTCTATAACCATATGAAGACCATAGGGAGGAAATCGACATGAAAGCTGAAATCAACCGACGCCTGTTCATGGTCGCCGCCGGCGCACTCGCCGCCGCGACCGCCGTTCCCGCCTTCGCGCAGGACAAGCCGAAGCTGCGTTTCTCGGCCGTGTTCTCGGAACAGGACATCCGGGCCGAGATGATGAAAATGTTCGCCGACGCCATCAAGGACGACTTTGCCTTCGAGGGTTATTACGGCGGCAACCTGTTCAAGCAGGGCACCGAACTTGTCGCCATCCAGCGCGGCAACCTCGAGATGGGCAACGTCGCCCCGCAGGACATCTCCAAGCAGATTCCGGCGTGGTCTATCGTCACCGCCGGCTACCTGTTCCGTGACGCCGCGCACGTGAAGGCGTTCTTTGCCAGCGATGCCGGTGCGGAGCTGAAGAGGATGACCGAGGACCAGCTCGGCGTGAGGGTGCTCGGCCCAACCTATTTCGGTCTGCGCCAGGTCGGTCTGAAGCCGGACAAGGAAATCAAGACTCCCGCCGACATGGCAGGCATCAAGCTGCGTATGCCGGGTGGCGACGCCTGGCAGTTCCTCGGCCAGGCGCTCGGTGCGAACCCTACGCCAATGGCCTACGCCGAGGTCTATACCGGCCTGCAGACAGGCGCAATCGACGGGCAGGACAATCCGTTGCCCAACGTCGAGAACATGAAGTTCTACGAGGTCATGTCGCAGATCGTGCTTACCTCGCACCTTGTCGGATTCGACCTTCTCAGCATCTCGAAAAAGGTGTGGGACGAGATGGGGGCCGAGAAGCAGGCAAAGGTCCAGGCCGCGGCGGACAAGGCGATCGACTTCTCGACAGAGAAACACCTGACGCGCGAGAAGGAACTCGTTGAAACATTCAAGGGCAAGGGCCTGAAGATCTACGAACCCGATGTCGCAGCATTCCGCAAGCATGTGCAGGAGCAATATCTTGCCTCCGACCTGGCCAAGGAATGGCCTGCCGGGATGGTCGACAAGATCAACGCGCTTTGACGCGACGAACGCGCCGGCCGGTCCGCTTGCGACCGGCTGGCCGGTTTGGCCAGACGCCCGTCAGGGAGGCATCATGAACCCGGGATTGAGAAAGGTCGGCGGCTGGCTCTACCGGCGCGCCGAGAACGCCATCGCCATCGCAATCGGCGCCATGTTCGCCGCGTTTCTGCTGCAGGTTGCTTTTCGCTACCTTCTCAACTGGCCGACCGGCTGGAGCAACGAGCTCACCGTCGTACTCTGGATCTGGGTTGTGCTGTTCGGCGCAGCGTTCGTCGTTCGTGAAGAAGAGGAAATCCGTTTTGATCTCCTCTACGCCACAGTCGGTCCGGACATCAGGCGGGTAATGACGCTTGCCTTCGCAATCGCTCTCGTCGCGCTCTATGGCTGGTCCTTTCCGGCCGTCTTCAGCTACGTGACCTTCATGAAGGTCGAGAGCACCGCCTACCTCAAGATACGCTTCGACTGGCTGTTCTCGATCTATCTCGTCTTCGTGGTCGCCGTGATCGCCCGCTACCTATGGCTGGCGTGGCGTGCTCTGCGCGGCCAAGCACCGGCGGAATTTGACCCCACGAAAGCGAGCTCCGGCGTATGAATCTCGCGAGCCCCTTTTCGCTGTCAGTCGTTGCGATCACAGCGCTGGCCCTGCTTGGCCTGCCGATCGGTCACTCGATGATCGCCGGATCGATCCTCTATCTCTGGCTTGCAGGGCTCGACATGGGCACCTCAGCCGAGCAGCTCCTCAACGGGCTCTACACAAGCTATATCCTGCTTGCCGTACCGATGTTCATTCTCGCCGCGGAGTTGATGAACGCCGGGACCATGACCGACCGGCTGCTGCAATTCTGCAACGCCGTTGTCGGTCGTTTCCGCGGCGGCCTGGCGCAAGTCAACGTGCTGCAGTCGATCATCTTCGCCGGCATGTCCGGCTCGGCCATCGCCGACGCCGCGGGCACCGGCAAGATGATGCAGCAACTCATGACCAAGGATGGCAAGTACCCGGCGAGCTATGCCGCGGCGCTGACAGCCGTCACCTCCGTCATCGGCCCGATCATTCCTCCGTCGATTCCGCTGGTCATCTACGCGCTGATCTCGGATGCATCGATCGGCTACCTCTTCATCGCCGGTATCGTGCCGGGCCTTCTTCTCGCCCTGACGCAGATGATCATCGTCGCCATCGACGCGCGCCGGAAGAACTTTCCGGTCGAGAAGTCGGTGCCGCTCAGGGAATTGCCGGGGATAACCTTGCGCGCATTTCCGGCGCTGATGCTGCCGGTCGTCCTGCTGGTCGGCATAAGGGGCGGCGTGATGACCCCGACCGAGGCCGCGGCGGTCGCCGCCGGCTACGCGCTGCTCATCTCGGTCGCGATCTATCGCAGCGTGACGCCGGGCCAACTCTACCATGCGCTTCTCAACAGCGCCCGCACCACGGCCTCGATCGGCATGCTCATCGCCGGCGCCCTAGTGTTCAACTACGTTGTCACGGTCGAGAACATTCCGCAGTCCCTGTCGGTGATCCTGAAGTCCTGGGATCTTTCGCCGATGGGTTTCCTGATCCTGGTCAACATCCTGCTGCTGATCCTGGGCTGCGTGCTGGAAGGCACGACCATCCTGCTGGTAATCGTGCCGGTGCTGATTCCGACGGCGCAGGCGCTCGGTGTCGACATGGTGCATTTCGGCGTAATGGTCGTCGTCAACATCATGCTCGGGCTGGTCACCCCGCCCTACGGCTTGCTGCTGTTCATCATGACCCGCATCGCAGAGGTGCCGCTGCGCGACCTGGTGCACGACGTAATGCCGTTTCTCTACGCCATGATTGCCGCCCTGATGCTGATCACCTTCTTCCCATCGCTGGTGCTGTGGCTGCCGCGCCTGCTGGGCTATCAAGGATAGGACCATGACCAAGCCAATCTTCGTTCTCAACGGCCCCAATCTCAACCGGCTCGGCATGCGCGAGCCGGAGATCTATGGGCGGACGACGCTCGCAGAAATCGAGGCGATGTGCCGTGAAGCCGCCGGCGACCATCCGATCCGTTTTCACCAGTCGAACATTGAGGGCGAAATCGTCAACTGGGTGCATGAGGCGATCGACAAAGGCGCGGGCATTCTGATCAATCCCGCGGGTTTGAGTTTTATTTCGATCCCGGTGCTCGATGCGCTCAAGATGTTTCCGGGCCCGATCGTCGAACTGCATATCTCGAACATCCATCGCCGCGAGGAGATCTATCATCGGTCGCTGGTATCGAAGGTCGCCACCGGCGTGATCGCGGGGCTCGGCGCCGAGGGGTATCCGCTCGCGATCCGCTGGCTCATGGACCAGGTCGAACGATAGTGTATCGCCATGCCTGAACCCTGTATCATCGCTGTTGCGATCACCGGCTCGCTGCCGCGCAAGGAAGACAATCCTGCGGTGCCGATCAGCGTGGACGAACAGATCGAGTCGACCCAGGAAGCCTTTGAAGCAGGTGCGTCGCTGGTGCACATCCACGTGCGCAATGACGATCAGAGTTCATCGTCTGAACCAACGCGCTTCGCTGCCGTCCAGGCGGGGGTGCGTAGGCACTGCCCCGGCATGATCGTCCAGTTTTCGACCGGCGGGCGCGGTCGCGATCCTGCCGCGCGTGGCTCGGCACTTTATCTGAGGCCGGACATGGCCTCGCTCTCGACCGGTTCAGTCAACTTCCCATCCATGGTCTACGAGAACCATCCCGCCCTGATCGGTGATCTCGCAACCGCGATGAAGGAAAATGGCGTGCTGCCGGAGATCGAGATCTTCGACCTGTCGCACCTTCACACTGCCAGGCGGCTGACCGACGCGGGACTTTTGGGTGAGCGCCCGCACATCCAATTTGTCATGGGCGTGCAAAACGCACTGCCTGCGGAGGAGAGATTGCTCGATGTGCTCCTCAGGGAAGCGAAACTCCTGTTTCCACAATCCACCTGGACAGCGGCCGGAATAGGCCGCAACCAGACGATCGTAATGCAATGGGCGTTGGCGCGCGCAGCAGACGCAGTGCGCACCGGACTTGAGGATAATATCAGGATCACCAGGGAACGCCTGGCGCGCAGCAACGCCGAGCTCGTCGAACGCGCGGCGGCCTCAGTCGAGAAGTTTGGCCGGCGCGTGGCCACCGTCAACGAGGCGCGCCAAACACTTGGTCTGGCGTCAGGATCGTAATTCCTGGGCCGCAGCTTCGCGCCCCGCTGTCGGAACCTGTTGCGCCTTGGCAACGTCCTCGTCGATCCTTCAAGCGTTGCGGCTTCGGCGGCAGGTGAGGGCGGAGCCACATCATGGATGGAAAAAACCGCCCCGGAATCTGGTCCGGCTGGACGGGGACTGGGAGGGCTGGATCGGATCGACTTCTTTCTCGATGGAGTCGGTTTCGACACACGGCTTGCAACGTTCACCCGCAATAGCCTGACGAGTGGGCTCTCACGGCTCGCCCAGCACATCGGCAGCCCAGGCCCGCTCAAACCTGGCTTCAGCCTCGTGCTGGACGTTTCGAACGCTGGCGATATCAGCGGCTTCGTATTCGCAGATCATGCGCAGCCGGTCGGATGACCAGTAGCTACGGATCCAGCGGACATCGTAGAGGTCGAGGCACGGCGCCATCCGCGCCTCCACCGCGTCGAGTTCTTGCTGGGTGAACGGGGCTTCAAAAGACCGCTCGACGATTATGCGAGGCATGGTGCTCTCCTGTTCGATGGCTCGTTCAAGTCTGAAGGCCCGGCGTGGGTGCGGCCGTTGGAACGCTGCGCGCCGGTTCGGCAGGATGGCGCAAAACTGCTCGCGCCCTCGCGCCGAAATCCTCAAGCTCGATCGATGCCCGGCAATCGTCGTCGATTTCCGCTGCCGAAGAACCGTTCGCGGCCGCGCTGAGCAGGGCCTTGGCAATGGCGATCTCGCAACGTCGGCGGATCTTGGAGGCGACTGTCAGTGCCTCGCTGGCGTGGAGTCGGACTTGCTCCATTCGGCCGGCACGACAGTAAAAACTCGCGGCGCTGTTGAGAGCGTAAGCCAGGTAAGACTTGTCGTCGGCGGCACGAAGCCGCGCCAAGGCGCTCTCCAGCGCCTCATCGGCTGCATCATCCGCCGTCATGACGGCAGCAAGCGCCTGCAGGGCATCGACGAAAGGCGTCTCCTCGCCAATCCGTGCGGCAACCGACCGCAGCTCCTCACAGCGGGCGTGCATGTCGGCATATCGTGCCATTTCGAAATGAAGCGTCGCCAGCCAGGTCAGGCATTTGTACTCGCGCCAGCGGTCTTCGCCTCGGCGCGCCAAGGCAAGAGCGCGAGCAAGATGAACGGCGGCTTGACCCTGCCGACCGTCCCATCGCTCCAGCAGCCCGCTGGCCCAATGCAGTTCGCACAACTCTGTACCGAGCGACTGCGCGATATCGCCGGCCTCCGCGATCAATTCGCGCGCGCGCGCGATTTCTGTCTCCAGCTCAAGCAGGCAGCGAGCCGTGTTGGCGAGCTGATGCGCCTGGATCTTGCGGTCAGCGTTGCGCCCTATCTCGGCCGCACGAAGCGTGCTGGCCTCGGCCCGCTCTATTTGTCCGGCCTGCTGATGGAGAATGGAAAGCAGATAGTGCCCTGTCGCCGCGGCAGCCTGCAGCCCTTGTTCCTCCGCTGCGTTGGTCGCGTCGGCGATCTCGTCTTCAATGGGCGGAAGTGATCGCAATCCGGGACCAGTCGCGGCAAGAACGCGGATCTTGAGCAGCGCAATCCGGGAAACCAGCTTCTCCGGCGCTTCCGGCAGCCGCGCGACATGCCGCAGCCCTCGCTCGGCCAGGCCGGCGGCCTCGGCATTGGCGAAGAGCCGAAGCGCCCGCTCGCCCGCGACGATGCAAGCTCGTGCTGCCATCTCGTCATCCTCGGCGAGCACGGCGTGATGAACGAGATCGGCCGCAGCATCACCGCCGCGCTCCGCCGCCGGTCGAAGCGCGCGCGCGATATGTCGATGCAACAGCTTGCGCCTGGGATGGGACAAGCTGCGGTAGGTGACTTGCCGGACGAGGTCGTGGGTGAAGTCATAGGCGTCGCCGCCTGCCGGCCGCACCAGCCCGCGCCGCTCAAGCTCCCCCAGTGCCATCAGAAGCCCGGCAGCATCAAACGGCCCCAAGCGCGCAAGATCCTGCGGCGTGAAGGTGCGGCCATGCGCTGCAGCCCAGACCAGGGTTTCGCGCACCTGGTCGGTCAGCCCAGCCAGTTGTCCTTCTATCAGGGCTTTCACGGTACGGCCGGGGCCGGGATCCCCGCGCAGGTGAGCGCGGGCAAGTTCAAGCGCAAACAGCGGATTGCCATCGCTCGCGGCGACGATTTGACCTGCGTCGAGAGCCGGGTCGAGCCGCCGGACCAGCTCTGCCGTGTGCTCGGCGCTCAACGTATCGAGTTCGATCTCCGTCAGTCGGCCATCGCGGGCGAGTGAGCGCAGCACCCGCGATACTGCAATATTGTCTTCGACTTCTCCAGAACGTGCTGCGCAGGCGATGACCAGACCGGGGGCTGCCTCCGTCCGGCGAGCAACATAGTGAAGCAGCGACGCGGACGCATCGTCGAGCCACTGGACGTCGTCGAGGGCAATACCCACCGGCTCGTCGGCGGCGAGCCCGTAAAACACGTCGACAATGGCGTCGAACAGCTGAGTGCGATCCCCGACCCCGCCTTCGCCGCCTCCAAGCTCGGGGAGCAGCGGGCCGAGAACCGAAGGCAATCCATGGCGCGGTCGCTGCCGCTGGACCGAGCGCAGGAGATCGATCCAGATGCCATAGGATCGTGCCGTCTCGGCTTCGAATGCGCGCGCGCTGAAGGCGCGCCCGCCGGCAGCGGCCACCCGTTCGCTGAAATAGCCTAGCATGTGGCTCTTGCCGACGCCGGGCTCTCCAGTCACAAGGATGACATCCTGGCCGCTGTCGGCTGCCATCCCGACGAGGCGATCGATGGTTGTACGCTCGGCGTCGCGCCCAACCATGGGCCCGGAAGCCGCAGGCCGCGGGACGTCGTCCAGGGTTCGCCTGGCTGCACCGGAAGGGGCGGCTCGGGCACCTGCGATTGGGGTCGGTCGCAGCGCCTGCCTCGCCGCCTTCAGTTCCTCGCCTGGCGGCGCGCCAAGCTCGGCTTCGAATATGCGATGCGCCCGCTCGTAATGAACGAGCGCGTCGTTGGTCCGGCCCAACTTCCCAAGCAGCCGGACCACCGCAGCATGACCGGTTTCGGATAGCGGGTCGGCCGCAACCAATGCGTAGGCATAGGGCAGGGCATCCGTCGGGACGTCTTCCAGTCGCGCGACAAGCGCGGCGAGAACCCTGAACCGGAGCTGGCTCATCGCCTCCCGCTCCGCTATGCACCATTCCTGGTAGCGGTAACAGAGCGGCAGATCGAGCCCGTCGAGGAACTCGCCTCCAAACAGCGCCACAGTCTCGGTCAGCACCTCGGTGGTCGCGGCGGAGACTCTGCTTGCGGCAAGCGAGCGCACGACCGCATGGTCGACCAGCGCATCGCCAAGCTCGATGCCGACCCGCTCACGATCCGCCACGAGCCGAGCTCTGCTGCCTTCGCCGAGCAGCGCGCGGATCTTGCTGAGGCTCCAGCGCAACTCGGCGCGCGGATCGTCCGGTCCGTCCCAGAACAGATCGCAGAGCCGTTCACGCCGGTGCACCTGGCCGGTGGCAATGAGATAGCCAAGAAGCGCGCGCGTTTTGCGGGAGGCGGGTAAAGCAAGGGCCTTCCCGTCGGCGCCGACAAGCCGGAGCTCGCCGAGCAGACGTACCTGGAGAGGGATAGGACGTTGCATCGCTGGCCTGCCTGCTCTGCATCGAGATAATTCGACGCCGGTTTCCACGGGCGCTCCCACGATCGTAGGCAAGTTTAGCCGTGAACACGGTCTTGCGAAACAGCCTTGAGGAGCCAGCCGATGACAACGACAACGGCGACGAAACCATTCGATCCTGCACAACACAAGGAGACGACCCTCGACCAATGGCGGGCTGCCGCCGCCGCCAACCGCGAAGCCACCATCAACAAAGCGATCGAAGCCGCTGATGTGGCGCCACACTGGTCGTCTTTCCCTAAGCATGGATACCGGGATATCCGACTGGGGTGTGAAGGCTGGGGTGACTGAACAGGAGATCATTCGCACCCGCCATCGCATTGCCGATTGCAGAAGCTGCTGCCGTCGCTGAAAGCCGGCGGCTAGGTCTTCGTGTTACGGCACACCGACACCGACAGGACTGCTCACAAGAAAACCATTGCAGCTGAAGTGTAGTGGGAACGTGAATTGGGAGTAGAGGAAACCGCCATGCAAGCAAAAATTGCCGTCGTTCAGAAGCCGCCGGTCTTTCTCG
Organism: Mesorhizobium sp. WSM4837; assembly: GCF_055811435.1. Classification (NCBI taxonomy): domain Bacteria; kingdom Pseudomonadati; phylum Pseudomonadota; class Alphaproteobacteria; order Hyphomicrobiales; family Phyllobacteriaceae; genus Mesorhizobium; species Mesorhizobium sp. WSM4837. The sequence goes on along the minus strand of NZ_JBVVQE010000012.1, from coordinate 77,681 downwards.
ATCGCGAGGCGACCATCGCCAGAGCCGTCGAGGCGATCGACGAAGCCGCCGATGCCGGCGCCACCCTGGTGATCTTCCCTGAAGCCTGGATATCCGGATATCCGACGTGGGTCTGGCGGCTGAAGCCCGGCACGGATATGGCGTTGTCCAGCGAGCTTCACGCCAGGCTGCGCAGCAACGCCGTCGATATCGAGCGAGGTGATCTTGAAACTCTGCAGCAGGCCGCCAGCCAGCGTGCGGTGACGATTGTCGTCGGCCTGAACGAGATCGATAGTCGATTCTCGGGCACTACGCTGTTTAACACCGTGGTCGTGATTGGACCGGATGGCACGCTCCAAAACCGACATCGCAAGTTGATGCCGACCAACCCCGAACGCATGGTCTGGGGCACGGGCGACGCGAGCGGCCTCAGAGTTGTCGACACGCCGGTCGGTCGCCTGGGGTGCCTGATCTGCTGGGAAAGCTATATGCCGCTTGCGCGCTACGCTCTCTACGCCCAGAACATCGACATTCTCATCAATCCGACGTGGGACAATGGTGAACTCTGCCTCGCCACATTGCGTCACATCGCCCGTGAGGGCGGATGCTGGGTCATCGGCACCGCGACGGCAATGCAGGGCAGCGATCTCCCCGCCGACTTTCCCGATCGCGACCGACTGTTCAAGCCCGAAGAGTGGATCAACGACGGCGACGCCGTCGTCGTGAAGCCGGGCGGCGCAATCGCGGCCGGACCGCTGAACCGCGACAAGGGAATCCTGTTCGCCGAAATTGACCGGGAGGCGGTCGGCCGCGCCCGGCGGTCGCTCGACGTCGCCGGGCACTATTCCCGGCCGGATATTTTCTCGCTGTCGATCAGCCGGAAACCGCTTACACCCGTCGCGTTCACCGACTGAGCCGAAACAGGCTGACGACCGCGCCGGCGCTGGGCGGAAGCCGGGAGCCGGAATGTCGTGGAGCGCGTCCCATGACGCCGTCCAGTTAGCCGGGCGGCTGACGCTTCGCTCGTCTGCCCTGCCTGGCTCAACGCGGTCGCCGCAGCATCGGGACGAGCGTCGGCGATGAACCGATCTGGATCGCGCCGAGCGGTTCGAAGCCGTGGCGCTGGTAGAACGGAATGTTGCGCGGGTTCGAGGATTCCAGATAGGCGGGCGCGTGATCGCGATCGCACTGCGCGAGCGCGTACGCCATCAAGGCGTCGCCGTGACCTTCGCCCTGATGCGCCGGGTCGACGCCGATCGCGGGCAAGTACCAATGCGGTTCGGTCGGGTGGTACTTGGCCATCTGCTCGAATATAGCGGCGACTTCAGGGGCAAGGGAGGCCGCAACCGTGCTCTCGACAAGCGCACCAAGCCCTTCCTCGTCGGGATGCACCCCGGGCGACAGCCACAGCGCCGTCCCGACATAGCCATCGGTGCAAAAGCCGCTTCCGTTTGAGAATGCCCTGGCCCCGAACGCGCGGACCAGTCGCGGCATGGCCGCAAGGTACTGGTGTGCATGCGGCCAGGTCCATCGCGCCATGGGATCGGCTGCAAACGCCAGCACGATTGTTCCGATCGCCGGGTCTTCATCGGCCGCGGCCATGACTCTCACTGTCGGCGATTTCATGCTGCCCTCCAAGCGACGCAAATGGTTCGACGAGGCGCCCGCGCCCGCAACGGGCGCCGCAACAAGCGGGCAGGGATCAGGCAGTGCATCGGAAACCGCAACATCCAGCTGCCATGTTTCGCCTCCGGCATTGAGTTTAACGCCTGATGCAACAAGTTGTTTCGAGAAACGGAAGGGAAATCCCCCGAGGAAGGAGACAGCAGCGATGATGAAACACAAGACCGGAACACGCGAGGAACGGCTCGGAGCGCGGCTCGCACTGCTCGAGGCGGAGAAAAGGCTCATGCGGCAGAGCGACGAGCTGGCGCGACAGCGACAGGAACTGCCGTGGGTTCGGATCGACAAGGAGTATCTGTTGGAGACCGAGGAGGGCAGCGCCTCGCTCGCCGACCTCTTCCAGGGGCGCTCGCAACTCTTCGTCTATCATTTCATGTTCGGCTACGGATACCGGCTCACGGATGAGCGCCAAGGATGCACCGGATGCTCCTTGATCGCCGATCACTTCGACTGCGTCATCCCCCACTTGAACGGCCGCGACATTACCCTGGTTTGCGAATCGATCGCGCCGTTGCAGGAGATCCAGGACTACAAGCAGCAAATGGGCTGGCGCTTCCCGTGGGTTTCGTCGCTCGGGAGCGATTTCAAATATGACTTCGGCGCCGCCTTCACCGAAGAGCAGCAGAGAGACGGCGCCGACTACAACTATCAGCATGTCGACAGGGCCGAGCCGCAGAAGGAGGGAATGAGCGTCTTTGCGCTCCAGGACGGTGCCGTCTACCACACCTACTCCACCTACGCCCGTGGCACCGAGGCGTTTATGGGGGTCTACCGTTTCCTCGACCTGGCTCCGTGGGGAAGGAACGAGAACGGGCTCGAGTTCCCCCAGGCGTGGTGGCGCCGCCATGACGAGTACGGCAATCGCTGAGTGTCATGGGCACGACCGCGAATTGCGTCACAGGGGCTCGCTGTGTAGTTCCCTATAGACGCGGGATCATAGGATCGAGTTCCTCCTGCTCCAAGTGTTTTGCACCAGGTTGGGAAAGGTATGCGATCAGCTCAAAGAGAATCGATCCGTCAGCCCTGGCAACTCTGCTCGCCACCTGCACCGGCGGATTGCCATGCTTTTCTGCCAACTCAACGGTCATAAGGTGCGGGATCAGCCCGCGGCCGAACGCTCTCTCAACCGTAAGGAAAATCCAGATGCCATCAGGATCAATGTCGGACCAATGGTAAAACGGAACCTCGTCTGGTAAGCGGCGGGCAATCAAACCAAACGCTTTCTGGATTCCCGCCGACGGATAGCCGCCTCCGTAAAGGACGAGTCCTCGCCGATCCGGGTCTGCCTCAGTCACGTGTCTGACGAAACTCGTGTAGTTTTCAACCACGAGGACGTACTCCGGCATGCGGCTGAAGTCGACAGTATCGATTGCATCGGCTGGGAAGCCAAGGAAGGAAGCGTCCGGTTGGTGCGCCCCAAAGGTGATGGGGCCAGAAAGGAGGAGGGGTGGAGACACCTTTTCTAGTCCGAGAGCGCCCAGCGCCTCGCGGGGAGTTGCGCCCTCCGGAATGTCTGGAACCGCGCCACGCAAGGCCCTTACGACCGATGCCTCCAGCCGTTCCAATGCCTTACTGTCTGACACAGTCCGCCTGGAGAACGTGCGATAGTCCAGTCCGGAATGTTGTTGTGCGTGAATCGCTTGTGCGAGGATAAGCGCCTTCGCGAGCGAACCAATGTCACCGGGAGCGATGCCTGCCCACTTCCGATTTTTGGACCAGGCCCCCGCAGCTTCTCGACCCTGCTCTGCGAATGGGGTGGACAGCTCTGCACGACAAAAAAGTTCCTCGAGCGCTGAGGCAGAGCGTTCACCGGAAGGAATTCGTTCGACGAAACGATAGAGGTTCGCCGCGTCAGCGATGCGCACGAATTTGACCTCGCCGGCTCGCCGCCCCTTATCCATCCGAAGCTCGACCGCACCCGCCCGACTTGCCTCCTCCAACTTCTTCCGGAAGCGGTCGGCCTCAACTACGCTCGAAAAAGCAGCGTTGTCCGGATAAGCGCGTGCGCCCGCTCGACCATCCTCGTGCCTGTCCAGGAGATGAGAGAGAAGGGCACTCGGATCGGTGAACCTCACTCCGCTGCCATCCTGCGCAACGCTTCATCGTCCATGAGCTCAGGGTTGATCCGCAGCAGCTCCTTGCGGGCCTTTTCCCTCACTTGAACTACTGTCGTCTCCGACTGCCCGTTGCCAATATTGTCTACCTCGACGATGGCATGCATGTAACCGAGCAAGGAAGGCCGCCGCTCAGGTGGCGCAGCCACAACCACCTGCAGGCCAAGGCTCTCATAGAACCTCATCATCTGCCGCTGGTTCTTGCCGTCGAGCTTGGCAAAGGCTTCGTCGAAGACGGCAAGGGCCATTCCAAGACGCGATCCAAATCTCCCCTCGGCGGTTCCGTAAACGGAAGCCAGCGAGGCACCGATGGCAACGTAAAGCGGGACTTGTTGCTCGGCTCCGGAACCCGTTCCGCGGCGAGTTTCCCAGCGTGTCTTGTGTCCGGTATCAAGGTTCTCCATATGGATCTCGAATACGAAGAAGTTTCTATAGTCCTCAAAACTGTCAAAATCGGTGTCGGGATGCTCCAGGATGCGCTTCACCTCATCGAGCACGGGTTTGTGGGGAGAGTCTTCGGGAATTTCGCCCTTGAACAGAAGTTCCAGTGCATCCTCGGACGTCACGTAAATCTCGACCGCTTTCAGGATGGGCGCGTACTGAGCCAATTGCGTCCTGCTGAACGAATATCGCTCGCCGTGGAACGTGTGATTGCGCAAGCTATGGTTCAGCGCGTCGATATCTCTCTTAAGCTTAGAGATGCGCGAATGGAGGGAGTTGACGAACTCGCCGCGAAAGATGGATGAGACCCGCTCGGAAGCTTCATCCGCCAACGCTTCATGCCGTGTGAGTTCGTTCTCTTCGATGTCGCGAATCGTGGCTTCTGCCCATGGTAGGATGTCCTTGAGGATGTCGCCTTCTACTCCAACAACAGAACTCAAGGGGGCAATGTCAAAGTAGCTCCTCATGGCGGCCCGCACACCTCTATCGGCCTCCATCATTCTGTCCCTAGCTTGCTTGGAGCGGTCCTCCGCGCGCTGTCCGATCGCACGATGGATCCCGGCCAATGCTGCGTAGCGGGCCGACGAAAAGCTTGGGATCTGTTTATCCGCCATCCGCTCCCGATACCTGCGGTTGGCGGGCACTGCGGCCGTCAGGCGCCAACTATAGTGGAACAGGCGGCGGGCGAGGTTCCGCGAATGGCGCGATCCTTCTTGGCTTGTAAGGCTCTCGAGCGTCTTTCTCGCGGTTTCGGCCTGTTTCTGATAGGCTCCTTGCCTCTTCTGGATCGACGTGAGTTCGCCGTTCCTGGCCTGAATGTAGGCCTGTTGAACTTTCTTCTTCTCCTCAAGTTCGTAAAGGCGCTTGAGGTCGCCCTGATCCACCGCCTCCAACCTGGACCGAGCCTCTTGTGCCAACCCCTCCTGCTCCTGCGCCCTTGCAAGTAGGCCTACCACTGTCTCGCCGTCCGCAGTCGAAGCCAAGATGGCAGCGGAGCGGTCAACCTCGGAAAGGACGTGCCTGCGCTGGGACAGGGTTTCGATTTCCTCCTGCAATTCCTCCAAACGCCTTTTCTGCTCGAGGAGCAGCTGCTCCTGGGCTGTCTTGCCGATCTTGAGGCGGGAGGCTTCCTCCAGTCGGGTCCCTCGTACCAGCCCATCATCATACAGGCCGTCAGCCATAAGGGCGCGGCCGGGCTGATTGAACCCATCCATGGTGCGGGCCAGCCGCACATTGCCATATCTGCGCTGCAGGAAGGCGAGCGCGTCTTTGTCATCGGACCTGAAAAGAGATGGGAACCAACCTGCTTGAGCCGGATCTTGGTATCGCTCAAGCTTGTTTAGGCTGACCAAGGACGCCTGGCGGAGTTCCCGTCTATTTTCCCTCAGGATGGCCGTTGCCCCGTGGATGTGATCGCGATCGACGAAGATCGCCTCCCTGTCCCGACCGAGAAGACCTTCAGCCGCTTGCGCCCAGTCCTTGTCGGTAAGGTCAATGATGTCGCAAAGCGCTCTCGGAATCATCCCGGCCATGCGAAAGAGCCTCATCAGCTCGCGGGTATGGTCGCCGAGGTGAGAATCCCGTGAACCGGAAGCGGCCGCCTCAATAGAGCGAGACAGCTTACCGACGTCCTCAGTTTTGGTATGCAAAGTCGCTTCCGCCTCGCTACGCGCTCTCCCAATTCTCTCGGCGATGATGGGGAGCGATGCCAGGAAGGCTTGTTCGATGACCGCCGTGGCTCCCGTATTGCCACACCTGACGGCCTCGGCCAGCGCGGAGGCATGAGCCGCCAATTCGCGGGAGCTTACTTCACCCTTTCCGAGTGCTTCGGCCGCCGCGGCGATCCGCTGCATGTGCTTCACTCGCTCGGAAACCCGCTTGAGGCAATCTGTGGCGGAATAGGAATGGCTGTCTGCCATCTTCTTCAGATCGTCGATGCCCGTCCTCGCTTTGATCGCTTCGATCTGCTTGATGATGCGATGCACATCCTGGTTCGCCTCCGTGATTGAGTGGTTCAGGTCGGTGATTTCCTCGCTCTCGGCTAGGAGAGATGCCTCGGCTTCCTTGATCTCTTCTTCAAGTGCCCGCATTGCCGCCGAGGCCGCTAGATACCTCGCCTTGCGATTAATCCAATCCTCCTCGTCGTGTTCGTTAAGAGAATTCCTAAATTCTTCCGCACGCGCTTTGACCACCTTCAGCCGCTTCGCGCGCTCACGCATGTTCTTGATGGTCTGATTGACTTGCCGGTAAGTCTTCAGTGACTCTCGCAGTTCACTAATCCTCATGGGCGACTCCTCGAGGATGTAGCTCCTGACGAAGTCTGTTGCGGACAGGCCTTGGTTAAGAGTCATGCCGTTCACAATCGCCTTTGCAAGCGCGGCGGCGTTTCCCGAGGTTGGCGCCGATCTTGGAACCAAATCGCGCATGTACTCGCGGATGTGATCAGTGGCGCTGTCGCGATGATTCACGAAGCCGCCACCGCATTCTCTCTCCAGGGATTGCCTGACTTCCTCCCATTGCGCGAATTCTTGCCGCCCTTCCCGCTCACGCAGGAAATCCGTCGTCTTCAATATTTTGCCGCGGACGACGAACCGGCCGAGTACAGTTTCGGCTGGCTGTGTCTTCCTCGCCTCCATGGCGAGGCCTACCGTCAGGTCGGGTTTCACTCCATCGGCGTCGCGAAAACTGATAGTCACGTAGGTAAGGCAGGCTTCACGCCGAAAATCACCCTCTCCATGGGCACCGAGGCAGTACCCCTGTACCGTGCGCCTCGGACCGCTTCTGCGGCGACTCTCACCAGCGACTGGGTTGAGGTTCATGTAGCGTCCGCTAGCGCCGGTGAGCACCACCTGGATCATGTCGAGGATTGTTGATTTGCCCGAGGCGTTTTCACCGAGGAAACCGACGTGGCCAGAAACCGGGATATCTTCGACGTTGAACGCATGCCAGTTCACCAGCGCGAGGTGCACGAGTTCCATCATTGGGCATTTTCCCCAACGGGAGCTAACTGGCGAGGCTCGTAATCTTCCAGCGCAACCTGCTCCTCAATTCGCTTCAGCGCGTCGGATCCGGAAACAAGCTTGATTACCGGCCGGACCACCACCTCCCGATCCTGAAGGGCGCGATCGAACTCTCCAAGCCAGATCAGGTTGCGTGCAGCAAGAGCCTCAAGAACATCTTCGAACCTTGACTGGGCCACCAGCATTTTTGTGCCTCTTTCGGCCATTTCCCTGTACTTCTCGTAAAGGACGTTGAACGTGGTCAAGACCGTCGCGCGCTCCTCAACGTTGCCCTGGTTCGCTTCGTCCTGCCAGTGAGCCGCCGCCACCAGGAGAACGATGGTCTCATCAGCCTTCATTTTTGGCGTTGACGATATCTCTTCGTCACAGAGCACGATCCCCGCCCACTGTTCCTCTTGCTCGCGGTGGACGCGGTAGCCGATGCAGTCAAAGAATCCGTCAATCACTCTTCTGAAGCGACTATCCATAATTACATCATAGATAGTTGCCACGCCCCGGTCGCCCGAATACACGAACTGATGACGCAGGAGGTATCGGCAGGCCTTGCGAAGATCGGCGCCCTTGTCCGCGCCGAATCGGGTCTCTACTTCTTCGAACTCAGCCAGCATCGACGCCTCCAGCCGGGACAGGCCTTCTCCGGATAAGGAAATTCCCGCACCTGATCCAATCGCTATCGTGCTGCGGTCCGTCAGAGTCATCCACGATCTCAAACGCCACCGCGATAGAGGGCGGAATATCGCCCGGCTTGGTGAACCTTCGGATCGCATCGAATGCAATGAATGAGTCCACGTCTTCGATCTTAAAGAAGTGCGCCTCTTTCGTCACAGCAAGAGGGACGTTCTCATGCAGCCATTGGAGCAATCGTCTCTCGTCCGGAACGATTCTTTCCATGTACTCCTTCTTGAGTCTTTTACGCAGCGCCAGCAATGGATCCACCAATTTGGGTGGAACCGCCATTGACTCCAAGGCCTTGCGAGATTGCCGCGGTTGCGCGAGATGTCTTTCCGACCACGGCGTATGCATCGGTTCGACCGGCAGGGGAACCCACGCGAATTCAGAGAGAGCGGGGCGCTGGTCCATCACCTTGTGGAGCCGGCGCACGAGTTGCGAGGCCCGGCTTGAAATACCACCGCTCCCTTGCTCCGCATACTTGACCGTGTTCCGGAGACGCTGTTCCAACTGCCGCCGGAAGACGGCGATTCGATCGAACATCTCACCGATCCCATCAAAGACCTCCTGGATGGATAGAAGATCGGTCTCAGCCATTCTGAGCCCATTCTCAAGTGTATCGGCCATTCCGTTCTCAACATACCCCGAAGCGATCGTCCTCATGGTTCCAGGATCGAGAGAAATGTCGCGGGCAAGATCGAGGATATGATCCTTGAACCTAAAGGGGTGGTTGAAAGTGTGGATCGCTTGGAAGTCCTTCAGAACCAATTCGCCGATGAATTCCTGAAAATAGGCGTCCACTCTCTCGCGCATGCTCCGCGATTCCATGATGGTACGGCGAATACGCCTGAGGTCGGATAGGATTGCCCTGAGCGTTTTAAGAAAGGCGGTGGCCTGTTCTCTAGCCTGCACTACGGCATATGCAGCATCCACGGCCTCCTTTACGGAAGAGCCCGGCTGGAGTTTCGCCGCTAGTTCCAGACTCTGCTTCACGTTGACAACGACGCCGCCGAAGCGCTGGCTCACGTCGGATTTCAGGCTGGACAGGAGCTGCATGACCAAGCTTGCTCCCATGGGCATATCTACCGTCACCCTTAGCCCATATTCTTCCTCTTCGAGCCAACCGGTCTGGAGCAATTTCTGGTAGGCAATGCTCGCGACCCGCAACGCTGCCTCCGCAGCCTCGTTCGCCTCGCCAGCGAACTTCAGGCGCCGACGACGCTTGGACACTAGGTCAGGCAGTCCTTCGCCAACGTCGTCGCCCTCGGCAAGAAGCTCGGGCATTCGCTTGATGAGATCGTAGATTGCATGGACGACCTCCTGGGGGGTGGGGAAGGACGCTCCACGAGAGAAGAAACGCTCGTAGGTGTCCAGTAACGCCGCCTCATAGAGGAACCGGAATTTGCGTGAGAAGATCAGAAATGCGTCGTCACTAAGATAACGAAAAAGTGCCATCTGTGGCGTTTACCCCAAGCTGCCACGAATTGTATGCCACTGCTTGGCGAACCAAACAACCTGAGAAACGCGCCGTCGAGAGCAACATTCGGAGGTTTATTAACGAACATTTCTATTGAATAGCCGGAAACGGTTGTCTCACGTTGGCTCCGAGATCGGCTCCACGTACGCGAGCACAAGCGGAATCGGTTTTGCTTCCGGCGGTGCGGCCTGTAAGTCGAGCCATGCCTTCAATCCACACACAGCGACAGCCAAGCGGGGCAAAAAGTGCACTGTCACCGTAATGCACCGTGATGCGGAGCAGTCATCGAGGTCGGCCTAGCCCACCAGCCGATCCGCGCCTGCGGTGGGCGCAGATCCGCCTCCTGAAGATTGTGCGCGTCCGCCCTGCCGCCGGCCGGTCAGCCCGGCGGCATCTTCTCGAAGGTCTTCAGCGCGCTATCCATCTTGTCCCAGGGGAGAGCCCGGCTGCCGTAGGTGACAACGGTCGGATTGAACCGGCTCGGATCGTCGAGACTTCCAGCATAGACCGCGATCGGCTCCGGCATGGCGGCGAATGTCAGGTAGACCGGCGTTCCGCAGACCGGGCAGAACGAATGGATGTTATCATTGCCGCTGTCACCCGCGATGCGCCAGTCCGTCGCTGTGCCGGTGATCTTGACGTCTGCCCGCGACGGAAACGTCAGATAGGATTGGTGACCGGTGCCGCTTCTTTTCTGGCAATCGCGGCATTGGCAGTGGTTTTCGAAGATCGGGGCTGCCTTTGCCTCGTAGCGGACCGCGCCGCACGCGCATCCGCCGGTGTAGAGAGTGCTCATCTGCTCGGTCCTTTGTCCTGGGTCAGGCCGCCAGTTCGGACGCGCGCGGCTTGGCGAAGACATCGATCGCCTGACCCGTTTCGAGAAAGGATTTCAGGCTGGAGAGGACGATCGGCCAACCCTTTTTGATGCCCATGCCGCTGCCGGCTTCGAGGTCGTCATGGCTGACGGTCAGCCGGACCATGGCCTCGTATTCCTCGAGCTCGAAGGTCACCCGGCTGTAGCTCGCCGGATCGGACGCCTGCGAAGCGTTTGCCCAGGTGATGACGAGACGGGTCGGCGGCGACACCTCGACGACCTTGCCGACGAGCTCGACGGTCCGTTCGTCATTAGCGCGGATGTGCTGCCAGCTCGAGCCGGGCTTCCAGTCGGAGACGTTCTCGTGGCCCCAGTAGCGCCGTGCGAGGTCCGGTTTGGTTATGGCCTCGAACACCTTTCCCGGTGTCGAGACAATATAGGTCGTGTAAGTAAAGCTGATCGTTTCCCTGGTCATTGCTACGCTCCTTTTGTTTCGCGAGCATAGGTAGATGGGGAAACCGGGTTCGTGTGAGTGACAATCTTGTCGCGAATTGCATCTGATATGAAAATGAGATGAAAAAGGTTGACGCATGACGCGCTGGCAGCTTGCTCATGGACGGCATCTCGATCTTGGCGCGCAATCGTTGCTGATGGGGATTTTGAACGTCACGCCGGACAGTTTTTCCGACGGCGGAGAATTCGACCGGCCGGAGCGGGCGCTGCAGCAGGCGCGGCGCATGATCGGCGAGGGCGCGGCGATCATCGATGTCGGCGGCGAATCCACCCGGCCCGGCGCCGGCGCCGTTTCTGCGCGCGAGGAACAATCGCGCATCCTGCCGGTCATCGAGGCGCTGTCGTCCGACGGCGACAGCCTGGTTTCAGTCGACACCTACAGGGCCGAGACGGCGCGGCTGGCGGTCGCCGCCGGCGCGCATATCGTCAACGACGTGCATGGACTGCAGCGCGAACCCGACATCGCGCAGGTCGCGGCGGAAACCGGCGCCGGCCTCGTCATCATGCACACCGGGCGCGGCCGCGAAAAACTGGCGGATGTGATCGCCGACCAGTTCCTGTTCCTGAACAGATCGCTGGAGATCTCGCGCGACGCCGGCATCGCGGACGAGCGGATTGTGCTCGACCCCGGCTTCGCTTTCGCCAAGGACGGCGAGGAAAACCTCGAGCTCATGGCTCGCTTCGGTGAGTTGTGCGCGCTCGGTTTTCCATTGCTCGTCGGCACGTCACGCAAGCGCCTTGCCCGTCAGCTGGTCGGCGGAAGTGACGAGGGGCGAGACGTCGGCACAGCGGCAACAAGCGTCATCCTGCGGCTGAAAGGCGCTTCGATCTTTCGCGTGCACAACATTGCCGTCAATCGCGACGCACTGGCATTCGCCGACGCGGTGCGCGAGCGCGAGACCGGGGAAGAGATCAGGCGGGCTCGGTGACGACGCCGATCCGTCGGTAGACGAATTGTTCGTCGTTCGAAGGAACTGCCGCAGCACGCTGGGCTTCGTCGATCAGCATGGCCATGCGCGCATGGATCGGCGATTTCGCGCAAGCCGGGTCCGTCGCGGCGGCGTCGCCGGCAATCGCCATCGCCTGGCAGCGGCAACCGCCCCAGTCGATCTCACGCCGTTCGCAGCTGCGACAGGGCTGCTGCATCCAGTCGGTGCCGCGAAAGGCATTGAATGCCGGCGAATCGGTCCAGATTTCGGCCAGGCTGCGCGGGCCGAAACGCTCAAAACTGAGCGACGGGATGGTCTGTGCGGCATGGCACGGCAGCACGGCGCCGTCCGGCGCCACCATGAAGGCGTCGCGCGCCCAGCCGCCCATGCACGGCTTGGGATAGATGGCGAAATAATCCGGCGTGACGAAATCGATGTTCATGATGCCGGTGAGCCGTTCGCGCGCCGCCGCGACGATCTCCGCCTGACGGTCGACCGCAGCACGCTCGGGCATCAGTTGATCGCGATTGGTCAGCGCCCAGCCGGCATACTGCACGTTGGCGATCTCAAGCCGCTCCGCGCCGAGCGAGAGCGCCAGGTCGATGAATTCCGGCACTTCCTCGATGTTGTGGCGATGGATCGGCGCGTTGATGGTAAGCGGCAGGCCGGCTGCGCGGGCGCGGCGTGCCGTCTCCAGCTTCTTTTCGTGGCCGCCTTTGTGATTGCCGATGCGGTCGGTGGTCGCCGGCCGTGCGCCTTGAAAACTCAGTTGCAGATGGTCGAGCCCGGCTTCGGCAAATGCCTCGATGCGGCCTTCGGCAATGCCGACGCCGGCGGTGATCAGGTTGGTGTAGACGCCGCGCGCCGAAAGCCCGGCGATCAGTTGCTCGAGGTCGCGGCGCAGCGTCGGTTCACCGCCCGACAGATGCACCTGGAGAACGCCGAGATCGGCGGCCTGCGAGAACAGATCAAGCCAAGTCTGTGTATCGAGTTCGCGATTGGCTTTCAGCAATTCGAGCGGATTGGAGCAATACGGGCATTGCAGCGGGCAGCGATGCGTCAGTTCCGCCAGCATGCCGATCGGAGGGAGAAGGGGCTCGCTCATAGTTTTACCAGCAGCTTGTCCGACCATTCTTGCAGGAAGGCGACGACGTCGGCCGCCACCGCCTCCTGTTCGGCGTCATAATCCGCGGCAAGCTCGGCGATGATGTGGCCGACCGTGGACCGTCCATCGCAGCGGCGCAATATATCGAGGCTGATGTCGTTCGGCCAAAACACCTTTTCCGGCGAAAGCACGGCGAATGCCTGCCGCACGGGATCGTACTGTATGCGCACGTGCTTCGGCAGCGACGGCACCGATCGCGGTGAAACCAAAGCTCTTTCGCGCAGCGCCATCATCGGACTGGCTCCGGACGGAAGGCGCCGGGAGGGATGTTTCCCGGCTGGCCATAGGCGTGTTGAAGCGCGTCGAGCATGGCCCACAGTATATCGCATTTGAACACCAGCGCATCGATCGCCTGCTGCTGGCGTTCCGCCGTGTCGGCATGGCCGAGCACGTAAGCGAGGGCGAAGTCGGCGTCGCGCGAGGCCTGTTCGGGCCGTCGGCTGAAATAGGCCAGCGTATCCTCGGTGATGTAGTCGTATTTGGCCAGCATCGCCGGGACCCGTTCGCCGATGATGAGCGGCGAGAACATCTCGGTCAGCGACGAGGCGACCGCCTCGAACAGCGTCCGGTTCGTGCAAAAGGCGAGGTAGGCGCCGACCGCGAAACGTGTCGCCGGCAACGCCAGCCTTTCGCTCTTCACGTCATCGGCATCGAGGCCGAGCGAGGTCGCCAGATGCAGCCAGCGCGCGATGCCGCCGCTCCAACCGTCCTCGCCATCATGGTCCTCGATGCGTTTGCGCCAGGCGGCGCGAAACGCCGGGTCCTGCGCATGTGCGAGGATCATGGCGTCCTTGCGCGGGATGACGGCCTGGTAGCAATAGCGGTTCAGCGCCCAGGCCTGCATCTCGGTCCTCGACAGCGCACCGCTGGTCATCCTGTGGTGGAAAGGATGGCGGTTGTGATAGCGCTCGGCGCCGACCTGCCGCAGCACGGCTTCGAGCTCGCTGGAGGACAGGCCGTTCCTGGCCGCGTCGTGGAAATCACTCAAAATTCCATCTCCATCCCATCGCGGGCGACTTCCCAGCCAGCCGCTTTGACCGCTGCGTGCTCGGCCGAATTCTCGTCCAGAACCGGATTGGTGTTGTTGATGTGGACGAAGACACGGCGGCCGATCCCCACATCGGCCAGGCCGGCGATCGACCCCTCGTCTCCCGACATGGCCAGATGCCCCATGCGCGCACCGGTCTTTTGGCCGACGCCGGCGGCAATCATCTCGTCGTCGGTGTAGACCGTGCCATCGAACAGGACGCAGGCGGCATCGGCCAGGCGCGTGCGCAGGGCTGCATCGATGCGCGCGCAGCCTGGGATGTAGAAGACGGAGCCGTGACTGCCGGCACCGCCGATACGGACGCCGATCGTGTCGCCGGCGTCGGAACTGAAATTGGCTTCCGGCCGGCTTCTTTCCTCGAGATAGAGGGCTATCTTGCCGGGCACAGGAAAACTCTCGACAGTCACGCCGGTGTCGTGGCCGTCTGCGTCGCATATCGCCAGTTCTTCGGCCGGCGGCAAGATGCGTCGCGGCACGAGCGCTGGATCGAGGACATTGAAGATCGAGTTCGCTTCCAGCGTCTCCAGCACCTGTGTCGTTGCGTAGATGGCGAAGGGCTGCCGCTCACGCAGGCTGAGCAGGCCGGCGACATGATCGACATCGGCATTGGTCAGCACCACCGCGCGGATAGGCGTCGAACGCAACAGCGCATCCTGCGCCGGCTGCAATTCAGGCGTTTGCGCAATCTGCTGGCGGATATCGGGCGAGGCGTTGAAGAGAACCCAGCCGGCCCCATCCACTGAGGCGGCGATGCTTGATTGGGTTCGCGAATGCACGCCAGCCATCCCGGTGCGAGCCGCGCGGCTCAGGCGATAGTTGCAATTCCACTGCGGGAAGCCGCCGCCTGCCGCCGAGCCGATGATCTTCAAGCGCATTGCAATGCCCGCTCTGCGGCTTGTTCAACCAACAGCAAATTTTCGACCGCGAATGGCTTCGCGCCCGCATTGAACGCGTCAAAGCCTTTCACGAAGACCTCGCGCGGGAAGACAGTGCGTGTCCCCGTTGCCGGGGACACGCACCTCTGCGGCCTACTTCTTGGGAGTAATTTCAGCAGGCAGATACCGCGAAATCTCGAAGCCCGCAGCAACTTGGCACATGGTCGGTTTTGTCCAGCTCTTCTTCATGGCATATCTCCTCTTCTACCAGCCCGAAGGGGCCGATCCTTTTCTCAGTCAACCATTGCTGGGCACCATTGCAATGGCTCGTCCATCAGCTCTCAAAATGGACAAATGAAACGGCAGGTTCTGAAAAGTCGAAAAACAAGAAAATAACAATGCTCATGCTCAATTGCTAATCACATAAGGCTTCCTTTCCTCCAGCGGAAGGTTGGCACGTTCCCATCCATCGGCGCCGGGCGGATACCAGATCACCGAACTGTAGCCCCATTCGATGGCCCGTTTCGCAGCATTCCACGACATCCAGCAATTCGTCATGCAATAGAACAGAATGGCACGCGACTTGTCGGGACCGGCTTCGGCCGCGAGGCCTTGGCGAAAATAGTTGGCGGTCTCCTCGGAGATAGCACCGTAACCGACATTGGCCAGCCAGGTGCTGCCTGGGATGTCCTTTCTGATCTTGGCTCTCCAAATCGTTCCCGCCGGCAAATTAGCCGGCTTCGGCGTGTTAGGCATGACGTCGAAGAACACCGCCTTCTTCTCCCGCCACAGCGCCTCCGCCTCCGCCGTCGTCACGACCTTCGCGCCCTGCAGCGTCTGCGGCACCGGCGCCCGATAGTCGTCCATCCGATAGCCACCGGGCTCGGCGATATCGCCAGCCCACATCGGTTCGGTCAGACCGAGAAGGCTCGCGGCAACCAGCAAAATCGTCTCCTTTCCCTTCATGCGTTTCTCGTCATTGCGTGATCGGATTATCGTGTTCGTCGATCAGCGGCACATCGTAGTCCAGCAGGATCCTGGTGATCTCCGCCTGGTTTTCCCTGATCACCCGGTTGAGCGTCCGCTTCCATTCCTGGTCGGATGGACGCACGCCCATGGTGATGCGGTATGACATGCGTGAGCCGGTCTTTTCCTTCACCAGCGGAACGATCGTGAGATCGGCGCCGAGTTGCTTGGCGTAGTAGCCTGCCATCGGTCCCCACATGACCGCCGCATCGATCTTGCCGGCGAGCATGTCCTTGATCATGACTTCCCCCATGGAGGGGGTGAGGCGGGTATCCACCGCCAGCGGATAGATCTTTGCCGTTCGCATGAGCTTGTTGGCGGCCATGTTGGCAGTCGGCGGTGTGCTTTCGACGACGCCGATCCTCTTGCCAGTGAGTTTCGGATCCTCGATGGTCTCGACGCCTTCCATGCCGTTGCCCTTCGGGTGCACCAACACGTAGGACGAGCGATAGTAAGCGTTGGTGTTTTGCACCAGTTCATCGCCCTGGGCATAGCCCATGATGATGTCGCATCGGTTGGCCGCCAGCGTGTTCCGCACAAAGCCGGCGACAAGAGGAAACCATGTATAGGCGACGGACTTTCGGCCGGTTTTCGCGGCGACCAGGTCGGCCAGCCGGTTTTCGAAGCCTTCGCCGCTCTCGTCGGTGAACGGCATGTTCGAAGGATCGGCGCAGACGCGCAGAATTTCTGGGTCGACCAGTTCGCCCGCGGCACCAAGGCCGGCGTCCTGCGCCTGGGCGTTCGCAGACAGCAAGGCGAGTGCGCCGAGCATCGGCAGGACAAAACACAGCTTCAACGCGTCACGGCCAATCATATCATCCACCCATGCAGGATGCTTCGGCATCCTTCGCTGCCTGTGGCTTGTCTGCTTTCTTCGGCGGCCTGCCGCGCGGCGCCGCACCGTCGGCGCGGGCACGCAGATAGACGTAGAGATCATCCATGTAGCAATAGACGTTCTTGTTGTCGCCAAAGGCAGGCATGACATTTTCCTTGCCGCCGCCGACATTCTTGCGGCCCTCGGCGACGATCGAGATGAAGGTGGCGTAATCCATAGTTTTCAGGCTGTTGAGCAGGGCCGGCGCATAGCTCGAACCGGTGCCGTCCGGTCCGTGACAGACATGGCAATCGGAGTGATACCGGCGGTAACCGCTGAACGTATACCAGTCGACGGCTCCGTTTTCGATCTTGAAGGTCGGATTTCCGTCCGCGTCGAAATGCTTGCCGCCTTCTTCCGTCACCGCCTTGGCTTTTTCAGCGCTGTCCTGGGCATGCGCGAGGCTTGAACTTGCCAGAGGCAGCGCCAGGGCGAGAGCGGAAATTACAATGCGAACGGTCATTCAGCTACTTCCTTGATTTCTTGATTTCGCCTGCACACGGTTTTGCTGTCGTGAAGCGGCATGGATCGATGTGGGTGCGCGGCGAAATTGAGAGCCCGGTCCTGGCTTCCCGGTGATCCGGGCTCTCGCTTTTCAAGCCTTGGTCTTCTCACAAGCCCGAGGCGTGCTCCCGTATATCAGTCCGGGAGGCCGAAGACGGTGAGCTGGCCACCCAGCGTCGTGTAGTCGGCAAGTGCTGCGTAGCCACCGACCGCGCCCAGACCAGCAGTTCCAACGACCGCAGCCTCGTCGCCTTGCGCACGGCCCTGATCGACGGCGCCATGCCAGGCAGCGGCGTTGTCGGGCGAAAGCAGTCCGCCTGCCAGACCGATACCGGCCCATCCACCGACGCCGGACAGAACGGCGATGTACTGCTTGCCGCCATTCTCGTAGGCCGTGATGTTGCCGATGATGCCGGACGGGGTCTTGAACTTGTAGAGTTCATTGCCGTCATGATCGACCGCCTTGATGTAGCCCTCGAGCGTGCCGTAGAAGACCACGTCGCCTTCGGTCGCCAGCGCGCCCGACCAGACCGAGAATTTCTCGGGCTTGGACCAGACGATCTCGCCCTTGGCAGCATCCCAGGCAATGAAGTTGCCCATGTGGTCGGCTCCAGGGGGAGGATACATCGACACGGTGGCGCCCACGTAAGGCTGACCGGCGGTGTAGCTCACCTTGTAGGGCTCATAGTCCATGCAGACATGGTTTGTCGGCACGTAGAACAGACCGGTCTTCGGCGAATAGGTCGCCGGCTGCTGGTCCTTGGTTCCAAGCGCGGCCGGGCAGATGCCCGTCGAGTTGGTGTCTTCGCCGTTCTGCTGGGTCGAATATTTGGCCACCACCTGCGGGCGGCCGTACTGGTCGCTGCTGGGGTCCATGTTGACTTCCGTCGCCCAGTTCACCGCCGGATCGTATTTCTTGGCGACGAGAAGCTCGCCATTGGCGCGATCCATGGTGTAGGCAAAGCCATTGCGGTCGAAATGCACCAGCACATCGCGCTTGGCGCCCTTGATGTCCATGCCGTCGACAAGGATCATCTCGTTGACGCCGTCATAATCCCACTCGTCATGCGGGGTCATCTGGTAGAGCCACTTGGCCATCCCGGTATCCGCATCGCGAGCCATGATCGTCATCGACCAGCGATTGTCGCCCGGCCTCTGGACCGGGTTCCAGGTCGATGGATTGCCGGTGCCGTAGTAGATCAGGTTAAGCTTGGGATCATAGGCGTACCATCCCCAAGTCGTGCCGCCACCGGTCTTCCACTGCTCGCCTTCCCAGGTGTTCGTGCCCGAGTCCGCGCCGACCGGTTTGCCGAGATGGGTGGTCTTTTCGGGATCGATCAGGGTTTCTGCATCGGGTCCCGTCGAATAGGCCCGCCAGGCAAGCTTGCCATCCGAAAGATTGTAGGCCGAGAGGTGGCCGCGAACGCCATATTCGGCGCCGGAGATGCCGACGATAACCTTGTCCTTGACGACCACAGGCGCCGACGTGCCGGATTCGCCCTTTCCGCCGTCGATCTGATCGCCGTTCTTGACCGTCCAGACGACTTTGCCGGACTTGGCATCGAGCGCCACGACGGTGGTGTCGGCCTGGTTGAGGATGATCTTGCCGTCACCATAGGCAACGCCACGGTTGACCGTGTCGCAGCACATGATGCCAATAACATTCGGGTCTTGCTTGGGCTCGTATTTCCAGAGGATCTTTCCGTCATTCTTGAGATCGAGAGCATAGACGGTGTTGGGGAACGGCGCGTGGACATACATCACATCGCCGATGACCAGCGGCCCGCCTTCATGGCCGCGCAGCACGCCAGTGGAGAAGGTCCACTTGACCTGCAGGTTCTTCACATTGTCCTTGGTGATCTGGTTGAGCTTGGAAAAGCGGGTGTTGGCGTAGTCACCCGTCTGCATCACCCAGTCCTTGGGGTTTTCGGCCATTTTCATCAGTTCTTCATTGGCCGACGTCATGTGGACCGCGCCGAACGACATGAGCGCCGCGGTCGTTAGTAGGTAGGCAGTTTTCGCTAATACACGCATCAAAGTCCTCCCAGGGTGCACAATGACGAATCGTCCGTTGAGCCCACCAGGGCTTGCCCAAGCGATTCATGTGGGGGAAGTATTTCCGGCAGCGTGTCACGACCTAAGCCGAATGAGCAGAGGGCACCGTTACTGCCCATCCCACCTGGCCTACGAAAGACTGTCGCCGCTCCCTAATTGACGGTGACGCCCTTGAAGCCGGAAACAGGATGAAGCTATGTCATCCCCAGAAGGAAGGCAAGAAAAATCACTTCCATCTATGTTGCACTGCAATATAGAGAAATAGATATGAAAAAATCCGGACTGAAAGCTATTGATCGACTGTGGATGAAGCGCGATTTATATAAGTGGTTAAATTTTACGTATTTTTTGGGCAAAATGTATTGATTTTTATTTGGGAATATTCGCTGGATCGTATGATTTTAAGTATGCGCGCGTAGCTTCGGGTGCCGATAGTGGAGGAGACCTGAAATCAAGCTCAGCACCAGGATTCGGAGCCGATGTTCGTGCTGTCGGGGAGGCCTTTTGCCGGCCGGGACCGCCCTGTCCTTTGGTACTATATGGCCTGCATGAGAACTTGACGGGCGTGGCGACAGGAGGCCAACTGGTGCGGTGATCCGTCTCGATCCATTGGGCTCGATCTGTCACGTTCCGGGCCAATCGGAGGTTCCCCATGATCAGATATGTCGGCTTTTCGAGCTTGCCGCTGTTGCTCACGTCGGCCCTGGCCTTCGCCAATCCGGCCGGCGCCGCCTCAGATTATCCGACGGTGACGGTTGTCGACTATGTGCTCGGCTGCATGCAGACGAATGGCCAGACACGTCGGGCGCTGGAGAGCTGTTCCTGCTCGATCGACGTCATCGCCTCGATCCTGCCATTCGAGGACTATGAAAGGGCCGAGACCTTCAAGAGCATGTCCCTGACGACAGGGGAGCGTTCGGGACTGTTCCGCGAAAGCGCGCCGGCAAAAGCCGCAAGCACGGGACTGAAGCGCGCGCAGGCGGAAGCCGACGTGCGCTGCTTTTAGACGCTGTGTAAGACCGCCGACGGCGGCTGCATACGGTTTCGAGGCTTCAAAGCCCCGTAGCCTCCAGCGGCCATTGATTGCGAAATATTTTGCCGTCCGTATCGATCGCTTCGACCTGGATCTGGCCAGTGCCGTGCGCGGTGAAATCGAACCGGAAATTGGGATCTTCCGAAATCGATATCCCCCCTTCCATCGACAGGATCAGCCGGTCTGCCTGCGAGACCGACAGTTTCTGAACGAAATGCGCGGGGATGAAATACTGGGTCAAGGGGTTGCGCTGCAGGCCCGAATTGTTCGGGTGGCGGATCATCAGCTGCAATTCCTGCGCCTTTGTCATCGTCTCTTGCGGCGGGAATTGGCGCAGCTTCATCTGCCCCATCGTTGCCATCGCTTCGTCCTGGTTCTTGAGCGCCGGGGCGGAGCATCCGCCTGACGCCTTGACGAAGGTCTGGGCCATGTGAAGCTCGCCGCCCTGCGTCTCTGCTATGGCACGCAGATAGGAATAGTCGTCGACGCGCACGCGCGTCGACAGATGTGTCACACCGGCGTCCTTGCCGATCTCGAACGTCGCCGCGACCGGCGCTGGATTGACGTCGATGATCAAGGTGACGGATTTGATGCCGGCGGGCGCCTTGGTCGGGTCGATATAGATGTCGACAGGCACGATGGCGGCATCCTGCGCCCGCTTCGGCGCCTCGATCCTGACGACGCCGCTATCGACCAGAATTGCCCGATCGCCGAACACGTCGCCTTTCAGATCCTGCCAGATCCTGTCCGAAGAGGCGGTTGTCTGCTGGGCGTTGGCGGCGCCGGAGGCGCCAAAGAGCGCGCCGATGGCCAGGATGATCGCGGCGAAGACGGCCGCCAGCGGCAAGCCGAGCTGCCGGCTCCGGTAAGCGTGGTTCTGCATTTCGATGCCTCCACCAATGTCAGAGAGGTGGTGCCCAGGCCGATGTCGAGGATAGACCCTTGACGATGCGTTGGCAAATCGATCCCATCTCATCACCAGGGCAATCGATTCAGACAGATGATGGCGTCCAATCTGTGCGAAGGCGATCGATTGTCGATGTCGGCGCTGCCCCTCATCGCCCTGCCGGGCACTTCTCCCCGTGAAGGACGGGGAGAAGGGGCTTAGCCGCAACGCTGGCGACCCCCTCTCCCCGTTTTTCACGGGGAGAGGGTAAGGGTGAGGGGCAGCGCCGACCTGAATCGATTGCCCCAACTTCATCACGTCCAGCGCATGTCACTGTCGTCTATTCCCATTCGAGTTCGGCAAAGGCGGCTGTTGCATTGCGCTCGTTGTAGTCGTCGAACAGATGCCAATTGCCCCGTTCGCTTGCGCCGGCGGTCTTGACGGCGTCGCGGAGCGGCGTCCCGTTGGCGATCGCCTTGCGAATATCGCGCGCCAGAATCTCGAAATAGCGCCGCTCTCCCGTCAGCGCCGCCGGCCAGTCGGCCGGCACCGGGCCATGACCCGGCACGACGCGCGTGGCGCCAATCGCGGCGAGCCCATCCATCTGGCGGAGCCAGCCGAGCAGCGATCCGTCGAGCGTCGGCAAGGAACCGATGAAAACCAGATCGCCGGCAAACAACGTGCGGGTCGCGCTGTCGAAGACGGTCAGGTCGTTGTCGGTGTGAGCCGCCTTCCATGCCTGCAATTCGAGCACGCGTCCGCCGAGGTCGAGCTGCAGGCGATCGTCGACCAGCATCGTCGGCGGTATGATCTCGATCCCTTTGATAAGCGCGTCGCCGATCTGTTCGCGAAAGCTCTGCAGGTAGAAGGCACCGCGCGCCTCGAGGGCACGCGGCAGATTGTGGTGGCCGACGATGGTGGCGCCGATCTGCCGGAACGCCGCGTTGCCGAAGACATGGTCGGGGTGCATATGGGTGTTGATCAGGTAGCGAACCGGCTTGGCGCTTATCTTGCCGATCGCGGCGATGAGGGCGTTCGCCTCAATCAGGCTGCCGCCGCTGTCGATGACGGCGTCGTCGTCGGCGCCGAGGTTGGAGATCGCGCCCTGGTTGGCGGCGCTCATCAATTCATCGACGCCCTGGAAAGCGAAGACGCCGTCGGCGACTTTCCTGAGCTTGAATTCAAGGCCGTAGGCTGCGGCGACAGCGGCCCGCCCGAGGCAACAGGGCAGCATCGCGGCGCTGACCGCGGTGCAGGCGAAGCCGTTCACAAGCTTGCGTCGTATCCTGTCGATCGGCATGGCTTCCTCCCAATTCCGAACTGTAAGGCGATCAGGCCACGCCCGGAAATTTTTGCTGGAACGACCGCAAAAGGTCGCTCATCACCTGTGGATTGCGATAGTGCCGCGGCAGCCTTACGTCGAACATGCCGAGCACATGGGCCGGCCGCTGCGCGAGCACGATGATGCGGTCCGACAGCATCAGGGCCTCGCGCAGATTGTGGGTTACCATCAGGGCGGTCGTGGGCCGCGCCGACCACACGGTCAAAAGCAGGTGCCGAAGCCGCTCGGCGGTCCGTTCGTCGAGTGAGGCAAAGGGTTCGTCCAGGAACAGCACCGCCGGTTCGGTGGCGAAGGCCCTGGCAAGCGCTGCCCTGCGTGCAAGGCCGAGCGAAAGCTCGGCCGGATAGAGCGAGCGCATGCCGGCGAGGCCGAGCGTGTCGAACAGCCCGTCGAGGTTCTTCGTTCTCAGGCTTTTCGGCAGCGCCAGCCTGACATTCTGCTCCACCGTCCGCCACGGCAGCAAGACCGGCTCCTGGAACACGGCGGCGATCCGGTCGGAGCCGCCTTCAGGCAGCTGGAACGAGCCGGAAAAGTCCTTGTCCAACCCAAGCAGGATGCGCAGCGTCGTGGTCTTGCCGCAGCCGGACGGCCCCAGTAAGCAGGCGAATTCGCCTTGCCGGACCTCGAAGGAAAGGTCCTGGAGCGCCGTGATCGAGACGCCTTGCGCGGACCTGAAAGTCTTTTCGGCGATGTCGACCCTAAGCGGGACGACGGCGCCAACGGGTTGCATGTCGTTCAACGGGCTGCACCAGAAGGAGTTCGATGACAAGCATCACCGCCACGAAAGTCAGGGTGTAGGCAAGGATGGCGGCGACGTCGAAGAGCTGGAAATAAAGATAGATCTGGAAGCCGACGCCGTTGGAGCGGCCGAGCAGTTCGACCACCAGGACGATCTTCCAGATGAGAGCGATGCCGGATCGTGAGGCGGCGGCAAGATAGGGCTGCAGTTGCGGCAGCAGGACATGGCGGGCGCGGTCGAGGAGACCGAAGCGGTAGACGGCGGCCATTTCGGCGTAACTCGGATCAAGCGCTCTGGCGCCCTCGCGCATCGTCACCACGACATTCGGGATCTTGTTGACGGCAACCGCGCCAATGGCCGCCGCTTCGTTGAGGCCGAACCAGATGTAGGCGAGCACGATGACCACCAGCGCGGGAATGTTGAGGAACAGGACCACCCAGGGAGCGAAGAACCGGTCTGCGCTGCGGTGGCTGCCGAGGAGGACGCCGATGACCGAGCCAACAACCATCGCGACGACATATGCCGCGGCAACCCGGCCGAGCGTGGCGCCGAGATGGTAGAAAAGATCGCCGTTCGCCGCCTCTGCGAGCAGCACCTGCCAGACCTGTCCCGGCCCTGGAAAGGCACGGCTCGGCCAGGCATTTGCCGCAAGGCCCCACAGCAGGCCAAGCCCGAGCAGAGAGACCGCGACCGTCAGCACCGGTGTCAGCGCCGCTGCCAGGCCGACTTGGCTGGACATGCCGGCCGCAGCGCCAGGCGGGCGATCGCCGGTATCAGGTGCGCTCATTGCTTGGGTACCTGCCAGAACGTGCCGGGCGCCATCTCCGGCGCGCGGCCGACCAGCTTTTCGCCGCCGATCTCGGCCAGCACACGATAGAGCTTGCCGGCGTCGGCCGCATCCTCGGCGACCGGGCGTCTGGGAATGCCTTCGCGATAGCGGTCACGCAGTCTTGCCAGTTCCTCGCCTTGCGCGCGGATATCAGGCGCAAGGCGCAGCCACTCATCGTCGGATCTGGCCAGCAAGTCCTTGGACTGCGCCGAAGCCTTGATGAAGCCGCTGATAGCGTCCGGATGGTCGTTCGCCCATTTGTCATGAAAGACATAGCCGAGCGCCGATACGGCGCCCGCGGCCCCGAGCGCTTTCGCCGCAGCGTCGGCGCCGATCAGCCGACGAAAGCCGTTGGCCTCGAGCCGGGCGCAAAAATGCCAGAAATTGAGCACCGCATCGAGCTCGCCCTGCATCGCCTTTTCCGAAATCAGCGGCGGCGCGCCAAAGACGATGTCGCTGGTTGCCGCCAGGTCGAGGCCGTGATCGCGTCTGGCCAGCGCCTGGATCAGCAGCCAGCTTTTATCGAGAGGTCCGCCGGCGACGCCGAGCTTTTTTCCGCTGAGATCGGTGATCGTGCGGATCGGCGCTCCCTCCTTCACCATGATTGCCCCGACGGCGGTCGAATAGGGGACCAGTGTGAGGTCGACTCCTTCGGAGCGCTGGCGCGAGACCCACAGCCAGTCGGAGACGATCATGTCGATCGCGCCGGCCAGCATGGCGACGTTGGTTGCATCCTCGCCGGCGAAATCGAGGATCTCCAGATCGATGCCGTTGGCTGCGTCGAACCTGTGGTGCTTCATCGTGTCAAGCGCCCAGCTCACGGTGCCGAATTTCAGCACACCGATGCGAACCCTGTTCGTGGCGAAGGCGGGCGTTGTGGCGAAGGAGGGCTTTGGGACAAGTGCCGCGGCTGCTCCAAGAGCCGCCAGCCGGAGCGTTCCTCGACGCGAAATCATCATGATGTCTCCTCCCGGGGCCGCAACCGGCCGGGCGCCGATCAGATCGCACGGTCTTTGTTCGGGAACGCGCATTTCCAGCGCTTGACCTTGAGGGTCGGGTGTTCCTGCGACCATTTCGCGATTTCGGTGGGCGCCAGCATCATGCATTGGAACAGAGAGCCGCGGCTCTCGAAATAGAGATGTTCGTCTCGGCAATTGCCCGGATTGGCAATCAGGCAAACCGTCAATATGAGGTCGACCATATCCATTCAGCACCTCTTGCGCGCTTGAAGACGCCCGCTTTGACGAGTTCCGGCCCGATCCGCGAGCCTGGACAAAATCGCCAACTGCCGGAGTCCCGAGGTGCCCATGGAAAACCGGAATGGTTTGAGGCTACGCGCTCGCCCGATGGCCGTCAACAACGGGAATGGATTGGGTCTACCGGAGCCGAGCGCGCTCTGAACTTGGGGGGCGCCGATACCTGAAACAAAAAACCCGCCTCGATGCGGGTCATTGGCGCAGATCAGCGCAAAGACAATCGAGTCCGTTTGCGCTGCCCCTCATTGCCCTGCCGGGCATTTCTCCCCGTACAGTGACGGGGAGAAAGACGCCTTTGCAAAGGATTTCGCCAATCTCCAGCGTCGCAGAAAGGGCGCCGACGTTGCGGCCAGCCCCCCTTCGCCCCGTCCCTATACGGGGAGAAGGTGCCGGCAGGCGGATGAGGGGCAGCGCCGTCGTCGACAGTCGCCAATACGACTTGGACGCGCTCCTTTGTCCGAAACGATTGCCTGGTGCGAACCGCTGCATGGTTGACATCGCTCATCTGCCGGGTAGCTTCCAGGGTGCAGGCGCTGCAACTCCACAGGGGAGACGTTTTCGCTCTGCATAAAACGATGCATGCCGATGATCAGACAAAGGCATGCGCTAATCGTCCAGGGCACCTTGACGATCAATGAGGAAATGCCATGCGTGCAGTCGCATTTTTCGCCGTCGTGTCCGTTGCGACGTTTATTACAAACCAATCGCAGGCACAGGATGCCGCCGCGGGTGAGAAGGTCTTCGCCAAATGCAAGGCCTGCCATGTCGTCGACGAGGACAAGAACAAGATCGGTCCGTCGTTAAGCGGCGTTATCGGCCGGACGGCCGGCACGCATCCGGGGTTCAAATATTCCAAACCGATGGCCGAGGCGGGCAAATCCGGCGTCAAATGGGACGAAGCCACGCTGACGAATTATCTTCGCGACCCGAAGGGCATGATCAAAGGTACGAAGATGGCGTTTCCCGGTCTCAAGAAGGACGAGGATCTCGCCAACGTCATCGCCTATCTGAAGCAATACTCCAAATAACCCGGTTTTTCCGCAGGAGTAACGCGACTTCGCCGGCCGTTCGCAAACTGCGTGCGGCCGGCGCCCGCACTGGTTGGCGCCGGTCAAGCGGCGTCTTGCAGCCTGCGCATGGCGGAAGGCAGGTCGAGCAGGCCGTCGCAAACCAGGTCGGCGCCAAGCGCTTCAACGGCAATTTGGGTGTAGCCGCCACGCAGCAGGATAGCCGGCATGCCGGCGGCGCGGGCGGCGGCCACGTCGGCGCCGCTGTCTCCGACCATCAGTGCGTCACGAGGCTCGACCTGAAGCTGGTCGAGCGCCAGCAGCAGAGCGTCGGGCGCCGGTTTCAGGCAAGTTACCGCGTCTCCGCCGACGATCGCGCCGAGATGCTCCGTCAGCCCGAAATGCAGCAGGATTTCGCGAGCCGCCAGCTGCGGCTTGTTGGTCACCACGCCCATCGCTATTCCGCTCAAGTGGAAGTGGGTGAGAACCTCCCTGACGCCGGGCATCAGCGTCGTCAGGCCGGTCAGATGCCTGCGGTAGATCGGCGCCATGGCACGGTTGGCTTCATCGAGCGCGCTGCCGAGGAGCGGCGCGCCGGATGCCGCGAAGGCTCGCTCGATCAGTTTCCTGACGCCGCCGCCGATCATCGCCCTGACCTGTTCCAGGCGCAGCGGCGACAGATCGCGGCCGGCCAGCAGCTCGTTGACGGCGGCGGTTATATCGGGCGCCGAATCGACCAGCGTGCCGTCGAGATCGAACAGGATCGCCTTTGGCGATCGAAACGGCCTACTCATGCCGACGTTCATGCAGCATCCTTCCACTTGATCGAGCAGCCGATCGAAGCGATCTGGTCCAGCGGTCCGTCGCCGGTCCGGGCAGTTTGTCTCATCGCCTCGAAAAGGTCGCGTCTCAATCCGGGCGGTCCAGCGTCGCGCCGCGCCGCGTCCAGCCGGCCGCGATATTGCAGCGTCAATTCGCTGTTGAACCCGAAGAAATCCGGAGTGCAAACGGCTCCATAGGCACGCGCCACCGTCTGGCGCTCGTCGTGGAGGTAGGGGAAAGTGAAGCCGTTCGCCCTGGCGAAGAGCTTCATGTTGTCGAAGGAATCATCGGGATAGGCGTCGGCATCGTTGGAGCTGATCGCGACAAAGCCGATGCCTTCGGGCTTGAGGTCGCTGGCATCGCGGACGATGCGTGAAATCACCGCCTTCACATAAGGGCAGTGGTTGCAGATGAAGGCCACCACCAGCCCGTTCGGGCCGGCATGGCTGAAGATCGAATGCGATTTGCCGTCGACACCGGGCAAGACGGCATCGATGGCTTGCCAGCCGAAATCGCAGACAGGTGGGATTGCCCCCATGTCGTCCTCCGATGAAATGGTTTACGCGGCTTTCCGGATCGCGCCGTCGGCTGCCTGCCTGATGGCGCCGATATTGGCGCGATAGGCCGCCTCGCTGCCGCCCTTGAAGATAGCCGAGCCGGCGACCAGCACATTGGCGCCGGCCGCGGTGACCAGCGGGGCGGTCTCGGGGGTGATGCCGCCGTCGATCTCGATGTCGATCGGGCGATTGCCGATCAGCGCCTTGACCCGCCTGACCTTGTCGACGACCGCCGGAATGAAAGCCTGGCCGCCGAAACCCGGATTGACCGTCATCAGAAGCACCAGATCGAGCCGGTCGAGCACATATTCGATGACGCTTTCCGGCGTCGACGGGTTCAGCGACACGCCGGCCTTCTTGCCGAGATTCCTGATCGCCTGCAGCGAACGGTCGAGATGCGGCCCGGCCTCGGCATGCACGGTGATGATGTCGCAGCCGGCCTCGGCGAAGGCGGCGAGATAGGCGTCGGCCGGCGCAATCATCAGGTGACAGTCGAAGACCTTGTCGGTTCGGTCACGGATCGCCTTGATCACCGGCGGGCCGAACGTGATGTTGGGCACGAAATGGCCGTCCATCACGTCGAGATGGATCCAGTCGGCACCCGCCCGGACGACTGCTTCGACCTCGTCGCCGAGCCGCGAGAAATCCGCAGAAAGCACCGAGGGGGCGATGATTGTCTTGGTACCCATGGTCGGCTCCCATTCTGTCTTGCGTTCGATCGCTGCACGCCAACCGGCGTCTTGTCAGCGCGGCTTCGTCTCCGGTTCGCCTTCGAGCTTGCCTTCCGCGAACACGCGGCTGCCGCGAATATCGGATTCTTCAATGGTGATAAGGTCGGTCTTCGTCAATGCCCGGTCGCGCGACGTGAAAAGCCGGTTGGCCTGGCGAAGCCGCGCCCGGTCGAGCCCATTGCGGACCGAGCGAGCGTTGGAGAAATGCGGCAGCCGCATGCGGATCGGCAGATACTCTTCGAGCGCCTTGGCCGCCGCCTCGCTGAGACGGTAATTCTGTTCCGCCAGCATGATCTCGGCGATCGATTTGAGCTCGCCGACGCCGTAGTCGGGAAAATCGAGGTGGTGGGCGATGCGCGAGCGCATACCGGGATTGCTATTGAAGAAGCGGTCCATCTTGTCCTTGTAACCGGCAAGAATCACAACCAGATCGTCACGGTTGTTTTCCATGCATTGCAGCAGGATCTCGATCGATTCCTGGCCGTAGTCACGTTCGTTCTCGGGCTTGTAGAGATAGTAGGCCTCGTCGATGAAAAGCACCCCGCCCATGGCGCGCTTGATCACTTCGCGGGTTTTGGGCGCGGTGTGGCCGACATACTGGCCGACGAGATCGTCTCGCGTCACTGCGACCATGTGGCCTTCGCGGACATAGCCGAGACGATGCAGGATTTCGGCCATCCTGAGCGCCACGGTGGTCTTTCCGGTGCCGGGGTTTCCGGTGAAGTTCATGTGCAGGGTCGGCGCGCCCGAGGTCAGGCCGAACTTGCGGCGAAGCCGGTCGACCAGGAGCAGCGCCGCGATCTCGCGGATGCGGGTCTTGATGGGCTTCAGGCCAACGAGTTCGCGGTCGAGCTTGCCCAGCACCTCATCGATGTTGGACGCCTCGAACTCGGCCTGCAGATCGACCGGCGCGTCCGGCGCGGCAGTGCCCTTTGCTATCGCGTCCAGCATGGTTTCGGCTAGCTCCGCTCGCCTTCGGGCCTGTCGGTCGCATAAGGCACGATCGAATAGCCCTGGCTGCGGCCGTCGCGCTCCTGGCGCAGCAGCCGGAACCCGGGTTCGTTGGGCGGCCGGTTGACGATGAACGACATGCGCGGCGCTTCCCAGCCCTTGCTCGAATCGAAGGCGGTGACCCGGACATACATGTTGGGCATGGCTTTCCGGCAATTGTTGACTTCAAGCAGGATGCCCGCCGGGTCCTTCAGGTCGAACATCGGGTTGCCGTACATTTCCCAATAGGTGTTTCGCGGATGCGGATCGTCCGTGTACTCGACGCTGACCGCCCAGTGGTTTTTCAGCGCGTATTTGATCTGCGCCGAAATCTGCTCATCGGTCAGGTCGGGCAGGAACGAAAACTGTCCCTGCGTGACCTTGTTTCCCGGATTGGTCATCATGGCGACGGTTCCTTTCGTCTAGAAGCTGGGCGTTGCGGTTGGCACGAAGTCGGCCGTGTCGGTCGATTCGTAGTTGAAGGTGACGTCCTTCCATGTCTCCAGGGCAGCTTTCAGCGGCGTGCACCATCTGGCCGCCTGTTCGAGGATTTTGGTGCCCTCGCGCAGATAGTCGCGGCCCTCGTTGCGGGCGAGGATCATCGCCTCCAACGCGACGCGATTGGCCGTCGCGCCGGCCTGGATGCCGTCCGGATGGCCGATCGTGCCGCCGCCGAACTGCAGGACGACGTCCTCGCCGAGATAATGGATCAGCTGGTGCATCTGGCCGGCATGGATGCCACCCGAGGCGACGGGCATCACCTTGTTGAGCGAGGCCCAGTCCTGGTCGAAGAACAGCCCGGTTTCGAGGTTCTGCGGCGTGCGCTCCTCGCGCAGCGTGTCATAGAAACCCTTGATCATCAGCGGGTCGCCTTCCAGCTTGCCGACAACGGTACCGGCATGGATGTGGTCGACGCCGGCCATCCGCATCCATTTGCAGATGACGCGAAAATTCATGCCGTGGTTCTTCTGGCGCGAATAGGTCGAGTTGCCGGCGCGGTGCAGGTGCAGGATCATGTCGTTGCGGCGTGCCCATTTGGCCATCGACTGGATCGCCGTGTAGCCGATGACCAGGTCGATCATGACGATGCAGGAGCCAAGCTGTTTTGCGAATTCGGCGCGCTCGTACATCTCCTCCATCGTGCCGGCGGTGACGTTGAGATAATGGCCCTTGACCTCGCCGGTGGCGGCCGACGCCTTGTTCACGGCCTCCATGCAGTAGAGGAAGCGGTCGCGCCAGTGCATGAACGGCTGTGAGTTGATGTTCTCGTCGTCCTTGACGAAGTCGAGGCCACCCTTCAGCGCCTCGTAGACGACGCGGCCATAGTTGCGGCCTGACAGGCCAAGCTTCGGCTTCGTCGTCGCGCCGAGCAGCGGCCGGCCGAACTTGTCGAGCCGCTCGCGTTCCACCACGATGCCGGTCGCCGGGCCCTGGAAGGTCTTCAGGTAAGCCACCGGGATGCGCATGTCCTCGAGCCGCAAGGCCTTGACTGCCTTGAAGCCGAACACGTTGCCGATGATCGATGCGGTCAGGTTGGCGATTGAGCCCGGCTCGAACAGGTCGAGGTCGTAGGCGATGTAGGCGAAGTACTGCTGCTCGGTCTTGGTGCCGGGACCGGTGTTCGGCACCGGCTCGGATCTGAACGCCTTGGCGCGGTAGAGCTCGCAGGCGGTCAGCCTGTCGGTCCACACCACGGTCCATGTCGCGGTTGAGGATTCACCGGCGATGGCGGCCGCCGCCTCCTCGTGGTCGACGCCTGGCTGCGGCGTGATCCGAAACATGGCGATCAGGTCGGTCTCCTTGGGCCGGTAGTCCGGCTCCCAGTAGCCCATCTTCTTGTAGGGGATGACGCCCGACTTGTAGCGTTCCTTGCCTTCCTTGAGCGTGCCAGCTGACGGCATGTCGATCTTGTTCATGACAGGTCTCCTGTTTGCCGCTCAGGCGGCTTTCGCGGTTGCGATTTGCGGGTCGAGTTTTCCCGCGGCATAACGTTTGGCCATCTCGTCCATGGCGATGACCCTGATCTTCGAGGCGTTGCCCGCGGTGCCGAAGCGCTCGAAACGATCGCGGCAAAGGTCGCGCAGGGCATCCATGGCGGGTTTCAGGAATTTGCGCGGATCGAATTCGCGCGGGTCCTCCGTCGCGACTCGGCGGAACTGCCCGGCCATGGCCATGCGGCAATCGGTGTCGATGTTGACCTTGCGCACGCCGTACCGGATGCCGCGCTCAATCTCCTCGACCGGAACGCCAAAGGTCTGGGGCATCTCGCCGCCATATCGGTTGATGACGTCCTGCAGTTCCTGCGGCACCGAGGAAGAGCCATGCATGACCAGATGCGTGTTGGGCAGCTTTTCGTGGATCGCCTCGATCACCTGCATGGCGAGGATGCCGCCGTCGGGCTTGCGGCTGAATTTGTAGGCGCCGTGCGAGGTGCCGCAGGCGATCGCCAGCGCGTCGACCCGGGTGGCGGTGACGAAGTCGACCGCCTGATCGGGATCGGTCAAAAGCTGGTCGTGGGAAAGCACACCTTCGGCGCCATGCCCGTCCTCGGCCTCGCCCTGGCCGGTTTCCAGCGAGCCGAGCACGCCGAGCTCGCCTTCGACGGAAGCGCCGACCCAATGCGCCATGCGTGCGACACGTTCGGTGATGGCGACGTTGTAGTCGTAGCTCGCCGGCGTCTTGGCGTCCGCCATCAATGAGCCGTCCATCATCACCGAGGTGAAGCCGTGGCGGATCGCCGAAAGGCAGGTGGCTTCGTTGTTGCCGTGGTCCTGATGGATGCAGAGCGGTATGGCCGGATGCATTTCGGTCAACGCCTCCATCATCTTGGCCAGCATGATGTCGTTGGCATAGGAGCGGGCGCCGCGTGAGGCCTGGATGATGACCGGCGCGTCGCAGGCCCTGGCCGCCTCCATGATGGCAAGGCCCTGTTCCATGTTGTTGATGTTGAATGCCGGAACGCCGTAGCCGTGCTCGGCGGCATGGTCGAGAAGCTGGCGAAGGGTGATGCGGGCCATTTTTTGGGGTCCTTCCTAGATGATGAGCTTCAGCGCCGCTGCAGCGATGGCTTCGGGCGTGATGTCGAAATGCTGGTAGAGATCCGGGGCAGGGGCGCTGGCGCCGAAACCGGCCATGCCGACGAAAGCGCCGGTGTCGCCGGTCCAGCGGTCCCAGCCGAGCCGTGCTGCGGCTTCGACGGCGACGCGCGGCGCCGAGCCGAGGACCGCCTTGCGGGTGTCGGCATCCTGTTCCTCGAACAGCTCCCAGCACGGCATCGAGACGACGGCGGCGGCGATGCCGTGCTCGGTCTCCAGCCGTTCGGCGGCGGCAACGGCGATCTCGACCTCCGATCCGGTGGCGATCAGCGTCACGGCGCGGTGCCCGGCCGGCTCGCGCAGGACATAGGCGCCCCGGCTGGACAGGTTCTCTTCGCTATCTGTGTGGCGCAGCATCGGCAGGTTCTGCCGCGAGAGCACCAGCACGCTCGGCCGGTTCTTGCTCTTCAGCGCCAGTTCCCAGCACTCTGCCGTTTCGATGATGTCGGCCGGCCGGAAGACGTTGAGGTTCGGCGTCGCCCGCAGCATCGCCAGGTGCTCGATCGGCTGGTGGGTCGGGCCGTCCTCGCCGAGGCCGATTGAGTCATGCGTCATCACATAGATGACGCGCTGGCCCATCAGCGCCGACAGCCGCATCGCGCCGCGGGCATAGTCGGCGAAGCACAGGAAGGTGCCGCCATAAGGCACGAAGCCGCCATGCAGCGCGATGCCGTTCATGGCCGCGGCCATGCCATGCTCGCGGATGCCGTAGTGGATGTAGCGGCCGGCATAGGCACCAGGCGCTATGCGATCCATGCCCTTGGTGATCGTCAGGTTCGAATGCGTCAGGTCTGCGGAGCCGCCGACGGTCAGCTCGGTTGCGGCGTTGATGGCGCCGAGCGCCATCTCGGAAGCTTTTCGCGTTGCGACCTTGGTCGCCTTTTCGACATGCTCTTTGCGGAAAGCGCCGAGCGCTTCGAAGACCGCGTCGGGCAGGGTGCCGGCGACCGCACTCTCGAAGGCCTGGCGCTGCGGCGAGGCGGCAAACCGCTGCTCCCAGGCGTGCCGCGCCGCTTGCCCGCGCTCGGCAATTTCGCGCCAGGCGAACAGGATGTCGTCCGGCACCTCGAACGGCGCGCAGGCCCAGCCGATGTTCTCGCGCGTCGCGGCGATCTCGGCATCGCCCAGCGGCGCGCCGTGCGTCTTTTCCGAGCCGCCCAGATTGGGCGCGCCCTTGCCGATCACCGTTCGGCAGGCGATCAGTGACGGCCGGTC
The DNA here is from genome assembly GCF_055811435.1 of Mesorhizobium sp. WSM4837. Taxonomy (NCBI): domain Bacteria; kingdom Pseudomonadati; phylum Pseudomonadota; class Alphaproteobacteria; order Hyphomicrobiales; family Phyllobacteriaceae; genus Mesorhizobium; species Mesorhizobium sp. WSM4837. The sequence goes on along the minus strand of NZ_JBVVQE010000012.1, from coordinate 43,993 downwards.
CGACTGCTGCGCCGCTTCGATTGCCGCAGCGACGGCTTCCGTGTCGTGGCCGTCCACCGACTGGACATGCCATCCGGCGGCTTCGAACCGTCCCGGCTGGTCCATCGATGTCGACAGCGACGTCGGTCCGTCGATCGAGATCGCATTGTCGTCCCAGAAGACGATCAGCCGGGCGAGCTTCAGGTGACCGGCAAGGTCGATCGCCTCGTGGCTGATGCCTTCCTGCAGGCAGCCGTCGCCGGCGATCGCGTAGGTGAAATGGTCGACGAGATCGGCGCCGTGGCGGGCAGCAAGCATGCGCTCGGCCAGCGCCATGCCGACGGCGGTCGAAATGCCTTGCCCTAGCGGACCGGTCGTCGTCTCGATGCCAAGCGCATGGCCATATTCGGGATGTCCGGCGGTGCGGCTGCCCAGCTGGCGAAACCGCTGCAGTTGCTCGATCGGCATGTCTTCGTAGCCGAGCAGGTAGTGCAGCGCATATTGCAGCATCGAGCCGTGCCCGGCCGAAAGCACGAAGCGGTCGCGATCGGGCCAGTTGGGCGCCGACGGATCGATGTTGATGAAGCGGCTGAACAGCACCGTCGCAACGTCGGCCATGCCCATCGGCATGCCCGGATGACCGGAATTGGCCTTTTGGACGCTGTCCATCGCCAGTGCGCGAATGGCGTTCGCCATGTCGCGCTCCGAGACGGCGGCGACGGGCTTCAGGGCTGCTGCTTGGCTGTTCATGGCGTCCTCCTCACGACACACGGTTCTTGCGTTCGATCAATTGCAGGATGAGCGGCGTCAGGATCAGCTGCATGGCAAGATCGAGCTTGTTGCCTGGCACCACTATGGAATTCGGCCGCGACATGAACGAGTCGTGGATCATCGAAAGCAGGTAGGGGAAATCGATGCCGCGGGGATTGGCGAAGCGGATGACCAGCATCGATTCGTCGGGCGTCGGGATCCAGCGCGCGATGAACGGGTTTGACGTGTCGACGATCGGCACCCGCTGGAAGTTGATGGCGGTCTGCGAGAATTGCGGGACGATGTAGCGGACATAATCCGGCATGCGGCGCAGGATGACGTCCATCACCGCCTCGGTGGAATAGCCGCGGGTTGCCCGGTCGCGATGGATCTTCTGGATCCATTCGAGATTGATGACCGGCACCACGCCGATCCTGAGGTCGGCATGCCTGGCCAGGTCTATCTTGTCGGTGACGACGCAGCCATGCAGGCCCTCGTAGAAGAGCAGGTCGCTCGGCGGGAATTCGCGCCATTCGGTAAATTGCCCCGGCGGCGTGCCGTACTGCTTCTCCTCGTCCTCGTCATGGATGTAGGTGCGGGTCTTTCCGGTTCCGCGGCGGCCATATTCCTCAAACACCTCTTCGAGGATTGCGAGCTCGTTGGCCTCGGCATGGAAGTGGGTGAAGTTCGGATTGCCGGCCTTCTCCTCCTCGGCCACCTTGATCTTCATCGTGGCGCGGTCGTAGCGGTGAAAGGCATCGCCTTCGATGAAGGCGGCGTCGATGTTCTCACGCCGGAAGATCAGCTCGAAGATGCGCTTGACCGAGGTGGTGCCGGCGCCTGACGACCCGGTGATGGTGATGATGGGGTGCTTTGCCGACATGATGTTCAGGCCCTGAACAGGCCGCGGCGGCTGAACAGCGGCGCACGCTCGCCGATCGCGCTGGGCTCGGTGTGGTAGCGGGTGATGCGTGCGACTTCGCGCGCCGATCCGAATACCACGGGCACGCGCTGGTGCAGGCCCTCGGGCTCGATTTCGAGGATGCGGGTGATGGTGTCGGTGGCGGCGCCGCCCGCCTGTTCGATGAGATAGGCGATCGGGTTGGCCTCATAGACGAGGCGCAGCCGTCCCTGGCGGTAACCCTTGCGCTTGTCGCCTGGATACAGGAATACGCCGCCGCGCATCAATATGCGGTAGCAGTCGGCGACGAGGGAGGCGATCCAGCGCATGTTGAAGTCCTTTCCGCGTGGGCCTTCAGTGCCTTCGAGGCAGTCGTCGATGTAGAGCCGCACCGCCTCGTCCCAATGCCGGTAGTTGGCGGCGTTGATGGCGAACTCCTGGGTACGCTGCGGGATGATCCGGCTCTCGTAGGCCTGGACGAAGGTGCCGAGCCTGGTCGAGAGAACGAAGACATGCGTGCCGCTGCCGAGCGACAGGACCAGCGCCAGCTGCGGCCCGTAGATGAAGAAACCGGCGCCCAGCTGCTTCACGCCTGGCTGCAAAAAAGAGGCGGCCGGATTTTCGTCCGGCGCGCCAGTTGCAGGGAGGAGCGAGAAGATCGTTCCGATCGACACGTTGGTGTCGATGTTGGAAGAGCCGTCGAGCGGGTCGATGGCGATGGCGAGAGGCGCCTGGCTGTCGAGCAGGACCGGCTGCTCCAGTTCCTCGGAGGCGTAGAGCGCGACCGGAGCGTGGCGCATGGCGTCGAGGAAGATGTCGTCGGCGAAGATGTCGAGATCCTTCTGGATGTCGCCGTCGGCATTGGCGCTGCGGGTCCCGGCAAAGGCGGTGCCGAGCACCCCCTGATTGATGGTGTTGCGGACCTTGGTGGCGGCCTGCGTCAGCTGACGGACGGTCGCGACGACTGCCGAACGCAGTTCGTCGGGCGGGCCGAGATAGGAATTCAGAAATGCGTCGAGCGTTGCCGCTGGCATCGTAACCTCCCGATCCAGCCGCAACTCCTCCGGCCGGATTGGGGAATGAGAACAAACTGCCATGGATAAGTAAAATTCAATAACTTTACTTTCATGCTAAAAAAAATTTAGTATGGCGCATGAGAAACCTCACGCTCAGGCAATTCAAGACCGTCCAGGCCATCATCAGCCATGGAAAAATTGTTAGCGCGGCCAAGGTGTTAGGCTTGTCTCCTCCAGCGGTGACGATCCAGTTGCGGCAGGTCGAGGAGGAGTTCCAGCTGGCCTTGTTCGACCGGACGTCGGACGGCATGCGTCCGACTGCCGCAGGTCTGGCCTTCGTCGAGACGGCGCAGGCGATCGAGGAGCGGCTTCGCCTGCTCGAAGACAAGATGGATGCGATCAAGGGCGTGCGTATCGGCAGCTTGCGGCTCGGCGTCGTTTCCACCGCCAAATATTTCGCGCCGCGGCTGATGGCCGGCTTCATGAAGGAACATCCCGACATCGACATGCGGCTCGCCATCGGCAACCGCGCCGAAACCATCAACAGTCTGAAGAACCACGACATCGACATCGCGCTGATGGGACGTCCGGCGAGGGAAGTTCCGGTGCGTGCCTCGGTCTTCGGCGATCACCCGCTGGTCATCATCGCGCCGCCCGACCACCCGCTGGCGTCGGCGCGCGAGATATCCAAGGAGCGGATCGCCGAAGAGCATTTCCTGATCCGCGAGCCGGGCTCCGGCACGCGCATCTCGCTGGAAATATTCCTCAGCGACGTGCCCGGCCGCATCGACGATCTCGGCGTCGAGATGGGCTCGAACGAGACGATCAAGCAGGCGGTGATGGCCGGGCTCGGCATCGCCTTCATCTCTGCCCACACCATCGCCGCCGAAACCGAAGCCGGCCGGCTGGTCATCCTCGACGTGGTCGGCATGCCGATCCGCCGGCAATGGTTTTCGGTGATGCGCAGCGATCACGCGATCTCGCCGGCGATGGCGACGTTCCACGATTTCCTGATGCGCAAGGGCGCGATGTACCTGCCGCTGTTCGGCAAGCTCTATCCGCACGAACGACCGAACATTGGAGGTCGCGCCTGAATTGAGGGCGGAATGCGTCGCTGGCAGCCACCTGCCAGGGCGGCTAGTTCGATTTGCCGAGGGCTTTCAGGACAAAGCGAATCTGCGTGCGCAGGCCCGCTTCGGTGTCTTCGCCGTGTTGAACGCAGTGCTCGATCAGAATCGGGTGGAAGAACGGCGTGAACGCGGCGCCGCATCTGCCGGGTCCTCGACCTTGAGTTCGCCCGCCTCGGTCCCCTCACGAATGATCGCCTCAAGGATTTCCAACATTCGCTCGACATGCGCCTTGATGACCGCCCGATTCTCGCGCAGGGCGGCGACGATCAAGTCGTGCATGCTTCTTTCCTTGATCAATTTCGTCTTGTTGTGCTGGTGAACGGCGGTCAGGAGCCGGTCGAGCTTCTCCAAGGCCGGCGCGTTGGTGCGTGCGATCGCAACGGCGATGTCCGCGACCTCGTTCACGACCTGCCTGCACATGGATTCGTTGATTGCATCCCTGGAGGAAAAGAAACGGTAGACGTTCGCCCGGCTCATGCCGAGTTCGGAGGCGATGTCGGCTACCGACGTCTTATGGTAGCCGATGCGGCGAAAATGCGCCTCTGCCACCTCCAGGATGCGAGCCCGCACCTCGTCGGGATCCGTTCGCGTTCCGACCGGATGATTCATGGATGTCTCCAGAACTGATGATGGATCTGCCGGGCTCGCCCTGAACGATCATTTGCAAGCGGTAAGGTCGTGCGACTGGCCCTGCGTATATTCAGGCAAGGCCAGCGGCGAAATTTTGATCCGCCTGCTCGACAACAGGACCCTATTCAGCAGCAATTGCTGTTTGCTTTTCCAATTCATTCGTCGAGCCGGATGGTTCCTCACGGACCTCGTCAGCAGTCGGCTTGATGCCGAACCACGCGGCGTAGAGCGCGGGAAGGAAGAGCAGGATCAGCACCGTGCCAACCGCCGTGCCGCCGATCAGCGTATAGGCCATCGATCCCCAGAAGACGGAGTGCGTGAGCGGGATGAAGGCCAGCACAGCGGCGAGTGCCGTCAGGATCACGGGCCTCGTGCGTTGCACCGTCGCCTCGATCACGGCGTGATAGTCGTCAAGGCCGGCAGCACGGTTCTCCTTGATCTGTTCGGTCAGGATCAGCGTGTTGCGCATCAGGATGCCGGCCAGTCCTATCATGCCCAGAATGGCGTTGAATCCGAAGGGCTGGTTGAAGGTGAGCAGCATCGGCACGACGCCGACAAGACCAAGCGGCGCCGTCAGCATCACCATGGACATCGTTGAGAAGGATCGTACCTGCAGCATGATAACAATCAGCATGGCGGCTATCATTGCCGGAAAGACTTTAGCAAGCGCGGTGTTGGCCTTTTCAGCCTCCTCGATCGATCCGCCCAATTCGATGCGATAGCCGCCCGAAAGGGATGCAATCAGCGGCTGAAGGGCCTTCACGATCTCCTTGGAAACCTCTGGAGGCTGAGTCGCTTCGTTGATATCCGAGCGGATCGTGATGACAGGCGTGCGATCGCGGCGCTTCATGATCGGCTCTTCCAGACGGATTTCCGAATGGCCGATCTGGTCGAGCGGAATCGGGCGACCGTCCCGGCTCATCAGTGAGAAATCCGCCAACCGTGTCGGATCCAGCCGCTCGCCGCCGGCGCTGCGTGCGACGATGGGGACGTTGCGGATGTCCTCGCGAACCTGCGTAACGGGGATGCCGGTGAGCAAGAACTGGAGTTGCTGGCCCACCTCTGCCGGCGACAGGCCGATGAGGTTCAGTCGATCCTGATCCGGGACGAAGCGGAGCACGGGTGTGCGATTGCCCCAATCGCGGTTGGCCTGACGCACGTCCGGGACGCCCCGCATGATGTCGAGGGCCTTCTCGGATATGCTGTAGAGTTGCGCGGGATCAGGTCCGACAATCCGGAACTCGACCGGGAACGGCGTGTAGGGGCCGAACACGAGTTGCGTGACGCGGACATTGGCTTCGGGTGCAAGCCCCTCTGCCACCGCCTCGCGGAGGCGGTGCTTCAACACCTCACGCGCCTCGGCGTCCTGGGTCAGCACGACGATCTTGGCGAAGGCAGGATCAGGCAGTTCCGGCGCCATTGCGAAAAAGAAGCGGGGCGCGCCCTGACCGACATAGCTCGTGACGATCTTGGCTTCGGCTTGGTCGTCCAGCCAGCCTTCGAGCTTCTCGACCGTAGCGGTCGTCGTCTCGATGCTGGTGCCTTCAGGCAGGCGAATCTCCACCAGCACTTCGGGGCGGTCGGATGTCGGGAAGAACTGCTGTTTGAGAGAGCCCATGCCGACAACGGAAAGCACGAAGGCGATGCCAACGATACCGCTGATCATGAACTTGTGGCGCACGGCGAAGGTGATGAGCCGCCGCAAGCGCCGATAATTGGGTGTGTCATAGATCGCGTGGTGACCGCCTTCGACCGGTTTGATCGCGGGCAGCATCTTGACGCCGAGGTAAGGTGTGAAGACCACCGCGACGATCCAGGAGACGATGAGGGCGAACCCTACGACCCAAAAGATGTTGCCGGCGTATTCGCCGGCCGTCGAGCGCGCGAAGCCCACCGGCAGGAAGCCGGCGATCGTCACGAGCGTTCCGGACAGCATCGGCGCCGCAGTGTGGCTCCACGCATAGGCCGCCGCCTTGATGCGGTCCATGCCTTCTTCCATCTTCACCACCATCACCTCGATGGCAATGATGGCGTCGTCCACGAGAAGACCGAGCGCCAGGATGAGGGCGCCGAGCGTGATGCGGTCGAAGAACCGGCCGGTCTCCAGCATGATGAGGAACACGACGGCAAGCGTCAGAGGGACGGCAGCCGCCACCACGATGCCGACGCGCCAGCCGAGGCTCAACAGGCTCACCAAGAGCACCACACCGAGCGCCATCGCAAACTTCATCATGAATTCGTCGACCGCAGAGGTGATGTTGACGGCCTGGTCGGTCACCTTGTCGAGCGTCATCCCGAGTGGCAGTGTCTGTGCGATGGCTGCTGTCCTGTCCTCCAGCGCCTTGCCGAGCGCGAGACCATCCCAGCCCTCCTGCATGACAGCCGCGAGCATGATTGTGGGCTCACCCTGACGTCGAATGAGGTAGGTGGGGGGATCTTCATAGCCGCGCCGGACTTCGGCGATATCTGAGAGCTTCAGCGTCCGCCCCGCAGCGGCAATCGGCGTGTCGGCGATCGCCTGAACGCTGTCATAAGCGCCGTCCACCCGGATGAAGACCCGCGGCCCCTGGGTGTCGATGGAGCCTGCCGGCGTGAGGGTGTTCTGCCGCTGCAAGGCGGCGACGATGTCCTGTGCCGACACGCCGAGGGTGGCCAGCTTGGCGTAGGAAAATTCGACGAATATCTGTTCGGGACGTTCACCAAGGATGTTGATCTTCTTGACGCCGGGCACGTGCAGGAGGTCCTGGCGGATCGCCTCGGCCTGTCTCGCCAACTCACGCATCGGCATGCCCTTGGCCTTCAGCGCATAAAGGGCGAAGCTTACATCCGAATATTCGTCGTTGACGAAGGGCCCGAAGACGCCGGACGGCAGGTTGCGGGCTTCATCCCCGAGCTTCTTGCGAGCCTGGTAGAACTCCTCCTGCACGACAGATGGCGGTGTGCTGTCCTTCAGCGTGACCGTCATATACGCGTAACCCGGCCGAGTGGTCGTCTCGACCCGGTCGTACCAGGTCATCTCCTGAAGCCGCTTCTCCAACGGTTCGGCGACGAGGTCCTGCATCTCGCGCGCCGTTGCGCCCGGCCATGCCGTCGTGACCGTCAGGGTCTTGATGGTGAAGTTGGGGTCCTCCGCCCGCCCGAGCATGACGAAAGCGTAGGCGCCGGCGGCGACCAGCAGGAGTATGAAGAACAGGGTAACGGCGCGTTCGCGAACGGCGATCGCGGAAAGATTTAGGTTCATCATCAGTTGCCCCTGCTTTCGGACGCAGTCCTGACGCGAGTGCCCTCCTGCAGGAGATGGGCGCCGAGCGAAACAATCGGATTGCTGGAGTTCAGTCCGGAGACCACCGCGGTTTCGCTGGTCACACGAACAAGCTTGACGGGCTGAAACTTTACGGTCGAGGTGGCGTTGTCCAGGACCCAAACGCCTGTCTTCTCGCCGTCATCGAGCACGGCTCCCAGCGGCACCTGGACTTCCCGCTGGCGTGCCTGGCCTGCAAGCCGAATGGTTACCGTCGCACCAAGCGGTGCTGCCGCCGCCTCACCGTCGAGCACATAACGGGCCTCATAGGTACGGGTCTGGGCATCGGCGGAGTTCGATAATTGCCGGAGATGTGCCGTATAACGACGCCCTTCGCCGCCATACACGCTGGCCTCGGCCGCCGACCCAATCGCCGGCCGGATCGTTTCGGGAAGCGCGACCACCGCTTCGCGGGAGCCGGCCTTGGCGATCCGGGCCACTGTCTGGCCGGCGGAGACGACCTGCCCCGGCTCGCCAAGCGTTTCGACCACCGTTCCATCCGCGTCGGCCAGCAGGACCGCGTAGATCGCTTCGTTCTCGGCGACCCGTGCTTCGGCTTCGGCGGCGGCGAGTTGCGCCTCGGCCGTATCGACCGCGGCCTTCGCCTGCTCGTAGCGCTGTCGGGGGACCCATCCATCCCTGAGCAAACTGGCGTATCGCCGTTCATCCGGTTCCGTCTGAACGACTGTTGCGCGCGCTGCGGCAACGGCGTTGCGCTTCGCCGTGAGCGCGAGGCGAAGGTCGGTGTCGTCGATGCGCATCAGTGGCTGACCAGCCTTGACCTCCTGACCCACATCCACGAGCCGCTCCACGATTTTGCCGGGGACTCGAAAGCCGAGATCGCTCTGCACCCTCGCCCCGACAATACCGGTAAAGCCGCGTTCGGATCCGGTCACCGGCGCTGCCGTCACCAGTCTGACGATCGGCGGTTCCTGCCTCAGGTCGCCTACGGCGGAGGCTCCCTGCGTAGGAATAGCAAGTGTGGCAAATGCCGCCGCTCCTGACATCGCGATCAGCACGCCCCCCAGCACAACAGCGGGTCTCTTTTTCACGTTCGTCGCCTCTCAAGAAAGATTGCATTTGACCTTTACATCGGCCCGACGGACGCGAGCCCAGCAGCACGCAGGCTGCCGTCTGCAAGGCGGGTCGGTGCGCTGGCATCGGCGCGCATGCCGGTCTCGGACGATACCGTCACCTCCTCGCCGGACCGCGAGAACGCGTAGAGCGGGCCGCGGTGGCCCGGTATCGAAAAGGCCACGGAGTCGCCGTCGGCGAGGCCCATGACGACGCGCTGCGGATCGCCGCCGATCTTCGGCGCGAAGGTGGCGGTGACTTCCAGGCGGTCGCCCTCGACCGGGACGTAATAGACGACCATGTCGAGGTGTCCCTCGTGCAGGCTGCCGGCTTCGATCGGGCGTCCTATGGTGGCTTCTTCGGCAAATGCCGGGGCGGCAAGAAACAGCGCGGCCAGAACCGAGGCGCTCAGGGTTTTGCGGATCATCTCGTATCTCCTTCGTTTTAGATTGCGTTCGAACTCTATAACTGAGTTAGATTACGAATGCAATCTAAAAAATGAAAATTTATGATGCATGTGAGTCGCATGGCGCATCGCGCAGACAGAATGGAGGGCTGCCCGATTGACGTGCTCGGTTCGGATGCCGCCAGGCAGGGCGCCGACGTGAGGCATCATTCGAGGCCGGGGATCAGGGATTATTCTGGGACGCTCGGTAGCTGGGTTGGCGAGGGCAGGGGCAAGGAGCCCAGCTGCAAGGCCATTCTCTCGACAATATTCGGCGCGGTGCTCCTCTCGCGACCGTCAACGACGAGCGGCTGTCGAAGCGGTTCCCGCAAGCGGCCGCCGAGAGCGCGCGGTGCTCGAAACAGAACCAGTGCGGCGTCTGCCTTGCTTGGCAAAGCCCCATCCTGCATTCTTGTCCTTGTCGCAACCTGGATGCTCGCACTTATGGTGCTGAATGCCTGGGCGCGTGACGCTGGGCAAGGCTACCCGGCACAACATGCTCCTCAATGGCCGCCAAGACAGGTTGGTTTTATAGAGATAGATAGGAAATAGATGGCGCGAGCCTCTGAATTAAATTTTGCGATACCGCCAAATTGATAACCGCATCCGTCTTCTTCTACGTAATGTTTGCCGACGTCGTAAAAATTGAAATACAGTTTACAAGCATCGTGACTTACACATGGTGGCCCCGAAAATTCCCCGTCATTTAGGTTTGCTGTGAAGGTCGTTTCAATCGAACTTCTTACGCATTTCGCAATAGAGCCATACGCACAAGGCTCGGAGGATTCGAAAATTTTGTCGGGATATATTGTGCAAAACCTGTCGTTTTTTAACATCTCACTGCCATCTGCAGCCACGGACCGAGGCTCTCCGCCTTTTGATGAGCAATACTCTGTGATCCTTCGAATGTAACCGCCAGAGTCGCTCAAAGTGGAATGAGAGACAGTCGCGGGAAAACTCGTCCCGCTAGCCAGATGAGAGAGTGCGACAAGGATAACCCGGAACATTTGAGATATCCCTCTTCAGGCAGATAGTGCCACACATCTGGATGACAGAGCAAAATGTATTGAAGATCACGTTGCTCGAGGTTCACCCCGAGAATCCTCCTAAGCGGTAGATGATCCACAAGCCGATGAAGATCGACGGCAAGATCCGTTGGCACACCAAGCGATTCCGGGCTGACACGCAGACCCGAACCTGACCATCACATCTAAGCCCAAGAGCATGGGAGCAGCTAGGATATTTGGAATAGGTGTTTCGGTCGGGTAGGATGCCGCCCTTGACGATCAGGTCAAAAACTCATCTTTCGACCATAGACGTTCCAATCAAATTGCCGTTGCGCCGAGCGCCTATGTCCAATGCGGATTGCACTTCCCGATCGATCTGCTCCCGCCGCGCCATGAACCAATTCTTAGCGCCTGGATAGTCAGCCGCCGATACGCCGGAGTCCGAAAAACCTAGCGTATTTTGGGACAAGGCAAGGATACCTTGCTGCCCCAATACAACGAAAAGAGCGACACGTGTTTCGGCGGAATTGGTCTCAAGCCATCTGGCGACCCCGATACCGACCATATTGTTCTGTAGGTCTTTCATGATTTCCACGGTCGTGTCAGGCTTTCCGCGTTTCACGTAGAGTTCAGCAAATTCATTGACCAGTCCACACCGGACGACCACCTCTTCGGCCATTGCCTCCGAAAGCCCGAGAAGCCTCAGTCCGGAATAGAGATAGGAAGACGCTGAAGCATGCTTGAGGGCGTTGCGATAGGTCCCGTCAAGACCTTGCTCAGTCACGATCCGGCGGACGCTCACTTCGAACCAGCTGTAAAAAGCGAGCGGCGGCAAAGCGATCAGGAGCGCCAGCGCTAAGAGCTTCCTCATCCGTCAAAACTCATCTTTCGCCTTCTGGTAAGGGACCAACAGCGCTTTCGGATAGACGCGTGGCGCGCCAGGCTTAACGACCTCAACCCAGAGGCCTGGCTCACCGACGTGCTTGCCCGCATTCCCGACGGTCATCCAATCAACCGGATCGACGAACTGCTGCCGTGGAACCGGTCCCAGAGGCTCCCAGCTTGACGAGCTCATTCATCATTGGCTCGGCGCGAATGAATCAAGCGCGACACGCATCTGTTCCATCGACTGCGGTCCGCCATGCCCTTCGGATTCCAGTATGTTCAAGCGGCTTGCCGGCCATATCCGATGGAGACGCCAGGCCGTTATTGCTGGCCCGCTAATGTCGCGGCGACCATGAACCAGAACGGCGGGAATATGTCCAATTGCGGAGACGCCGCGGAGTATCTCCTTTCCATTCTGAAGAAATCCGTCGTTCGACCAGTAGTGCGTGACAAGGGTCGCGAAAGCCAAGCCCTGTTCTTCGTCAAAGCGACGGTCAATCGGCACCCAGTTCAGATCAAGCGAGATGTGCGTCGACTCCCAATCGTTCCAGGCACGTGCTGCCCGTAGCCGATCCTCAATGTCCCCAGTGGCAAGCCGTCGCGCATAGGCCTCCACGATGCGCTCCCCATCGCGCCTAGCGGAGGCCTGCTCAAACCGTTGCCAGGCTTCGGGAAAGATGCGCCCAACCCCCTCGGTGATCCAATTGACCTCCTCCCGGCTTGTCGTCGTTACTGCGACGAGCACCAATTCCGAGACTCTATCTGGATGCGCTTGGGCATAAGCGAGCGCAAGGGTCGTCCCCCAGGACACGCCCGACACTAGCCACGTGTCGATGCCGAGGTGTCTTCTGACCGCTTTGATGTCCCCGATGAGCGACTGTGTCGTGTTGCGGTGCAGTTCGCCGAGAGCGTCGGTGATACGGGGGCGGCTTCGGCCGCATCCGCGCTGATTGATCCCCACAATGCGATATTTTTGCGGGTCGAAGCGACGGCGATAGCTGCCCGAGCCAAGAGCGCTGCCGGGGCCGCCATGCAGATAGAGAGCGGGCTTCCCGTCGGGATTGCCCGATACTTCCCAATAAATTTCATTTCCGTCGGCGACGCTGAGAAGCCCAGTATCGAACGGATCGATCGGAGGGTTCATATTTTCGGTCATGGCGTGGTTCGATATACCAACACGAGAGATCTTCAACGGGGGCTAACTTTGCAACGTGTCCGAACCGGGCTTTTCACGATCGGTTCCTTTCGCGTCCGACGCCGAACGAAAAGAGAACATTTAGTCAAGCAGCCTGTCAGCACAGAACCTTGCACGCTATCTTGAATTGATCATCCGATTCGACGGGCGGGGAGATCCATGTGCAAGGATTACGAGCAGCATATCGCCTGGGCGGAATATTGCCGGATGATGCTATCGCTGGCACTCAACATCCCCAGCCATCAGACCGAGCTTGATCTGCCGCAGGCGGATGACATCCGGATCAACGATCCCGCCCCTGTAATGCGCTCCGCCGGCGACACTATTGAACTGGTTTCGATGACGTTCGGGCCAACGGGACCAAAGGGCGGACCCCTATTCAACTTCCGTTCTGAGGGCCGTCAATTCGGCGGCAGCAAGCATTGCGTTGCTCCGGCGTCTGCGTTCTTCGAATTCACGGGAACGAAGTATCCCAAAGCGAAACACAGGTTCGCGCTTAATGGCTCCCCGTTTATGGCGGTCGCTGCGTTATGGAAAAGAAAGCGCCGGCAACAAGCCGCCCACGTTCACCATGACGACTGAGCCGGGGCCGGACGTGGCTCCTTACCACAACCGACAAGTCGTTGTGCTCCAGCCGGAGGACTGGGCAGCCTGGATCCACCTAACAAAGCCCGAAGCTGAACTTTTGCGACCGTTGCCGAGAGGTCGCCTGACAAGCCCGCTGACTGCGCTTCTGCTAGCCTGCTATTGGTTCGGCGAAAGCTTCTTCAAGGCCAGTTGCCGCCTGGGCGGCAAGACCGCGGGCCGCTGCTTGTGAATCGTAGAATTCCTCAAGCGCATAGACCTTGCCCCACCGCAGCGTGAACACGTGGAGACCGCTGTTGACGTAGGATGCGTCGCCGTTGAGCAGCGTCGCGGTGCCGTCCCACTGGGCAAATACGGTGGTATGCCAGGGCCAGCCCGTCACCCAGACGCGGTTGACCGTGAGATGGAGATTGGGCAGGACGCGGCCGAGGCGCTCAAACCAGCGGCGCACGGCTTCCTTGTCGTGGCGCTCACCACCAAGCGCGTGGGCGCCGGAAACGCGGTGATGGACATGCGGCACGAGTGCTTTCACCGCCTCGTCCCAGCGATGGTTGTTGACGTGGTCGAAGCTCTGCCGGATCGATTTCTCGACGATATAACTGTATAGCATTTGACCTCTCCTCCAAATTTGTTCGATGCGTGGCCGGGCACCGTGTGCAGCCGAATTGGATTGCGTTCGTACGCTATACCTGCTATAGATGTCGAACGCAAGCTAAATAAGGAGGTCTACATGCGTGTGAGTCGCATTCAGGCGGCGGAAAACCGCGAAACCGTGATCAATGTGGCAAGCCGGCTTTTTCGGGAGCGCGGCTTTGACGGCATCGGCCTCAAAGACCTGATGCAGGCTGCCGGGCTGACCCAGGGCGCGTTCTACAAGCAGTTCGCCTCCAAGGACGATCTGGCGGTGCAGGCGTCGAGGCGGGCGATGGAGAGCGCCACGCTGCGCTGGTCGGCCGCGACTGCGGCAAAATCCGAGGATCCGCTTGGCGCGGTGATCGCATTCTACCTCAGTATGGGCCATCGCGGGGAAAAGATGGACGGCTGCCCGATTGTCGCGCTCGGTTCGGATGCCGCCAGACAGGGCAGCGAGGTGAAAGCGTCGTTCGAAGCCGGGATCAAGGAGCATCTCGAAATCCTCGGCCGTTTCATTGCCGACGCTAAAGCTGAGGAGCCCGACAGAAAGGCCATGGCCATTCTCTCGACGATGGTCGGCGCGCTGATGCTGTCGCGCGTCGTCAACGATCCGGATCTCGCCCAGGCCTTCCTGGACGCGGCGACCGGACAGGTTCGCGAAGCAGCCGGCGCTTGAACAGCGTGCGCAGCGCTGGCGACGCAGCCAACTCGATAGGAAAATAGATGCGACGGATTGTTGTTACAGGCATGGGAGCGGTCACGCCCCTTGCTGCCGATGTCGAAGCGTCGTGGTCGCGGCTGCTGTCCGGTCGCTCGGGCATCCGCAGGCTTCCGGACGATGTGGTGGCAGACCTCCCGGCCAAGATCGGCGGGGTGGTTCCCTCGCTGGAAGACGATCCGGAGGCTGGTTTCGATCCGAATACCGTCCTGGCTGCGAGGGACCAGCGCAAGGTAGACCGGTTCATCATCTTCGGGCTCGCCGCTGCACAAGAGGCCCTCGCGCAAGCAGGATGGACGCCCGCCTCGGAAGCGGATCGCCTGCGCACGGCCACGATCATCGCCTCCGGCATCGGCGGCTTCCCCGCCATCACCGAGGCGGTGCGCACGGTCGACCAGCGCGGCGTCCGCCGCCTCTCGCCGTTTACGGTTCCGTCCTTCCTGGTGAACCTCGCGGCGGGCCACATCTCGATCCGCCATGGCTTCAAGGGGCCGCTCGGCGCGCCGGTGACGGCGTGCGCGGCCGGCATCCAGGCGATCGGCGATGCGGCCCGCCTCATCCGCGCCAACGAAGCCGATATCGCCGTGTGCGGCGGGACGGAAGCCTGCATGAACATCGTCAGTCTCGGTGGGTTTGCTGCAGCACGCTCTCTTTCGACCGGCTTCAACTGGGCGCCGGCTCAGGCGTCACGGCCTTTCGACGTGTCGCGGGACGGCTTCGTCATGGGCGAAGGAGCCGGCGTGCTGGTCATCGAGGCGTTGAGCCACGCGCTGGCGCGCGGTGCGAAACCGCTCGCCGAGCTCGTCGGCTACGGCACGACGGCGGATGCGCATCACGTCACCTCCGGTCCCGAGGATGGCGACGGGGCGCGCCGAGCCATGCAGGTCGCAATTGCCCAAGCCGGCATTTCGCCGCGTGAGGTTCGTCACCTCAATGCGCACGCGACCTCCACGCCGGTCGGTGATCTCGGGGAAATCGCGGCGATCAAAACACTCTTCGGCGCAGATTCCACCATCGCCGTCAGCGCAACCAAATCGGCGACCGGACATTTGCTCGGAGCCGCCGGCGGGCTTGGAGCCATCTTCGCAATCCTGGCGCTCAGGGATCAGGTGGCGCCGCCAACCCTCAATCTGGGCTCGCCGGATCCAGCCGGCGACGGCATCGACTTCGTCGCAAACCAGGCCCGGCCGATGACAATGGACTACGCGATCTCAAACGGCTTCGGCTTTGGCGGCGTCAACGCCAGCGCGCTGTTCCGGCGCTGGACGGACGAACTCGCCGGTGCGAACGCCAGAGGCGTTCATAACTGATGCCTCCGACCTTTCGTGCTTCTCCCACGCCAATCCAAAATCAATCCAACCCCAGAGAAAGAGATGATTTCCATGAACAAGACCAATCCTGGCGTCGCCCTGGTGACGGGGGCGTCCTCCGGCATCGGGCGCGCGACGGCCATAGCGTTGCAAAGCGCCGGTTTCCGCGTGTTCGGCACCAGCCGTCGCGCAGCCGCCAAAAACTCTGACGGTCTGACCATGCTGTCCTGTGACGTGACCGATGACGCGTCGGTGGCGAAACTGGTCGATGACGTGCTGGCGGAGACCGGGCGCATCGACCTGCTCGTCAACAATGCCGGCATGGGTCTGTTTGGTGGCGCGGAAGAGTCGTCAATGGTCCAGGCTCAGGCACTGTTCGATGTGAACGTCTTCGGCGTGCTCCGCGTGACCAACGCGATCCTGCCGATAATGCGCCGTCAAGGCGAGGGTAGAATCGTCAATCTGAGTTCGGTGCAGGGGTTTATCCCAGCTCCCTATTTCGCGCTTTATGCGTCGACCAAACATGCCATCGAAGGCTATTCCGAATCGCTCGACCATGAACTGCGCCCGTTCGGGATTCGCGTTGCATTGGTCGAACCCGCTTATACCCGCACGTCCTTTGAAGATAATCTCGCCAGGCCGGACCAGTTGCTTGATATCTATGACGCTGCGCGCGCTGGCATGAACGCAGTCGTGCGGAAAGCAATGGAAAAAGGCGATTCGCCCGAATTGGTCGCCAAGACCGTTTTGGCGGCTGCGACCGATCCCGTTCCGAAGAGGCGCTATGCTGCGGGAAAAATGGCGCGCCAGGTCAGTCTCCTGCGCCGTTTCGTCCCCGCATCCGCATTTGACAAGAGCCTGCGCAAGCAGAACGGGCTGCCGGTCTGACGACATCGAAGACACTCCGTGAAAATCGGAATCATCGGCCCTGGAAACGTCGGCGCCGCATTGGCGCAGCGCAACCTGAAGCAATTGCCTAGAACGCCCCGGCGGTTGTTGGTGTTAGATAAGCGATATGTTATATTGCAGTGCGAAAGAGTGGGGGCCACGTCCTTTCACACCCGTAAGCGATCTGTATGTGCGACCCCTGCAGTCTTGTCGGTATCTCGGAAACCTCCCGGGCATGGGGTTCGGGAATTCGATGGGGGTAATGGGGCAATGCTTTACACGCTGGTTATGATGGTCTGCCTGACGGATGTGCCGCAGACCTGTGAACAACGCGAGCAGATGGTGGACGGCCTGGCGATGAACCCAGGGACCGCCTTCATGCAGGCGCAGCCGCTGGTAGCCCAGTGGATCGAGACGCATCCCGGTTATTTCGTGCAGCGCTGGCGCGTGCTGCCCGGCCGGGGAACGTGAGATCCGCTGCGGAGATAGAGGTTCTACTTCTTTGCGGCGAGAGTTTCCGAGACGGCCTTGGACAATTGATAAAGCCGCTGCTCGATGATCGTCGGCACTTCACAGACGTAAGTCAGTGATTGGACGCGTTCATTGAAAATTCGCGTTGCGAATTTCAGCTGTTCGGTGCGCCGTTCGATGTCGTCGGGATTCGCATCCGGCTTTGCCCGCAACGCATCGACGTCGGACGCTGCCTTGCGCAAGGCGGCGGCCATTTCGAGCTGCTTGTGGGCGTACCGAGAAATGCCTGAGATCACCTGCGAACGCTCGGCGTCCATGTGATCGAACATGCCTTGCACCAGCATCGCCATCTTCGGCGCAAGCTGCTCGGCCGGCAGCGAGGCGGCGAAATTCTTGATCTTCTTCTGGGCTTCGGCGATCGGGATCCGCCGGGCCGCCACCTCCTCGACCAGGGTGGAGACGGCAGGGTCCTTCGAAAAGTCCTTCGCCGCTGGCGGAAGCTCCGGCCCGTTCCAGATCTGGCCGAGCGAGAGTTGCGGCACCTTGCGCTGTATGCAGGGCCAGTCCGGATCGGTATTCGCCGCCCTGGCGTTCACGCTCGGCGTGAGCATGGCAACCACAGCCAGGCTGCGAACAAGGCTCATTCGTGCCATCAGGCATTTCCTCCGGTGTCTTGTTTGCGGGTCACCAGGCCGCGCGAAGGGTCGTAGGCGATGATGGCGGCGGCAAGGAACAGAACAGTGCAGCCGGCAACGACGCCCAGCGACAGCCACTCGATCTGGCCGTAGAAGGCGAAGCGGATCAGTTCGACGGCATAGGTGAACGGGTTGGCGAGGCAGATCTTGTGGAGCAGCGGACTCGCCTCCTGGATGCGCCACAACGGATAGAGCGCCGGAGAGGCGAAATAGCCGGGAAAGATGACGAAGTTCATGATGCCGGCGAAATTTTCGAGCTGCTTGATCATCGACGACAAAAGCATGCCGAGCGCGCAAAGCATCATTCCCGACAGGAACAGCGCCGGCAGCACCATGAGATAGCCGATCGGCGGCGCCTTGACGCCCCAGAACCAGGCAACGATCAGGAACGCATAGACCTGCGCGATCGATACGGAGACGCCGGCGAGCATCTTCGACACCAGCAGGAACCAGCGCGGGAAGGGGCTGACCAGCAAGGTGCGCATGTTGCCCATCTCGCGGTCATAAACCATCGACAGCGAAGACTGCATGCCTGAGAACAACAGGATCATGCCGCACAGCCCCGGCGTGATGTAGACCTCGTAGAGCACGTAGGTCTTGTAGGGCGGGATGATCGACACGCCGAGCACCTGCCGGAATCCGGCGGCAAAGATGAACAGCCAGATGAGCGGCCGAACCAGCGAGGATATGAAGCGCTCGCGCTGGTGCAGGAAGCGCAGGCATTCCCGCAGGACGACGCCCTTGAGGCAGATGAGATAGTGGCGCAGGCCGAATTTTTCGAACTTCACCGGGATGATGCCGGCCACTTTTTCGGGCATTGAAGGAGCGCTCATGGCGATATCCCCGCGGTGCCGGCCGCCTCGATGCGGCTGAGCCTGGAAAAGGCGTCGCGGATCGAGCCGGCGCCGCTCGTCCTGACGACATCGGCCACCTTGCCCTTGGCGACCAGTTCGCCCTGGCGCAGCACGACGACATGGTCGCCGTCGTCAACCTCGTCGATCAGATGCGTTGCCCACAGCACGCCGATGCCCTCGGTTTCGACGAGCTTGCGGATGGTGGCGAGAATGCCGGCGCGCGACTGGATGTCGAGACCGACCGTCGCCTCGTCGAGCAGCAGCAGCGACGGGCGGTGGAGCAGCGCCCTGGCGATCTCGATGCGCCGCATCTGGCCGCCGGAAAGGCTGCGCGCCTTGTCATGCTGACGGCCCGGCATGTCGACGATATCGAGCAGCGCGGCAATGCGCTGCCGGGCCTCGCGTCCGCCGATGCCATGCAGCGCGGCGTGGTAGGAGAGGTTCTGGTAGACGCTGAGATCGAGGTCGAGCGTGCGCGCCTGGAACACGATGCCGACCCGCCTGAGCGCCTCGCCCGAAGCGCGGCTGACGTCATGGCCGAAGATGCGGATCGATCCGCGGCGCGTGTCGTAAAGATGGCTGATCAGCGAGAACAGGGTCGTCTTTCCTGCGCCGTTGAGACCGAGAAGAACGGTGAACGTCGCCGGCGCGATCGAGAACGAGACGTCGTTGAGCGCCGGCTTCGAACCATAGGAATGGCTGACGGCGGCGACGTCGAGCGCCGCCACCTGATCTCCCGGTCCGCTTGTCCTCACATGCTGCACGCCGGCTGGCTCCCTTGTCGTCGACAACAGTCTGGCCCAAGTCTAGCCCACGGGGCGCGATCGCGCAGGTCCTGCTTTTCAAACCTTACTTGATCGTGATCGTGCCCTTCATGCCCTTGTCGGCGAGGTCGGGCACCGACCATGTGTAGATGCCGGGCCTCACGGTGGTGAACTGCACCTGGATGGTGCCGTCGGCGTCGAATTCGAGCCATGCGGGTGCGCCGTTCATGTGCACCTCGAGGTCGTTGATGACGATCTGGTTGTTCCACACATTGCGGAACAGGTCGGTGTGGAATTTGTACTCCAGCCCGCCCGCCGCGGTGATCTTCCAGCGATAGCCCTGGCCGGCGATCAGCTCAAAATCCTTCTGGCTGGCGGTGAACTGGTCTTCCTTGCTGCCGAGGATAAGTTCCGGCACGTCCTTGCTGGCCCGGGTCGCCTTCTCGGCTTTCGGATTGGCCTCCGTGCTGGCCGCTCCGGCGGCGGCGTCATCGTCATCGCCGTCCTGCGCCGAGACCTGGCCCTGGATGAGCGCCATGCCCACCAGCGCGGCGAAAGCGACTGCCCGAAATTTCCGCATGATTTCCTGCCCTTCTGCTGTTTTTCTGTCGGTTTGATTCACTTGGTTTATTGAATGGTTCATGTGGCGGGATTCATTTGGGAGAGACGACGACGCCCCACGGCAGCGCGCCGACGGTCACCGACTGCACCGGCTCGTCGGTCGCCACGTCGATGAAGGTGATGTCGTTCGACACGCCGTTGGTCGAGATGATGGTCTTCTGGTCCGGGGTGAAGGCGAGCTGCCAGACGCGTTGGCCGACCAGCACGTATTTCTCGACCTCGTATGTCTGTGTGTTGACCACCGCGACGCGGTTGGCCGGTCCGAGCGCCACATAGGCTTTCTTGCCGTCGGCGGTGATGCGCACACCGACCGGCTGGATGGATTCGGGCCTCAGGCCGGCAACCTCGAAGGTGATCTTCTGGACGACTTCGCGCGTTTGATTGTCGATCACCGAAACCGTGCCACCGATCTCGGCACTCACCCAGGCCTGCTTGCCGTCGGGGGTGAACTCGACGAAGCGCGGACGCGCATCCACCAGCACGTTGTCGGTGATCTCGTGCGTCGACGTATCGATGAAATGCGCCATGTTCGTCGTTTCCGACGTGTTGACCATGGTCTTTCCGTCCGGGCTGACACCCATGCCCTCCGGTTCGACGCCGACCGGGATTTCCGCCAGCACCTTCTTGCCCTCGATGTCGATGACGGTGACGAGATTGTCGTCCTCATTGGCGACATAGAGCGTCTTGCCGTCAGGCGACAGCACGAACAGCTCCGGGTCGGGCCCGGAAGGCAAGGTGTCGACGATCTCCAGCGACGCCGTGTCGATGACCTCGATCGAATCATCGTCGCTGGCGCAGAGATAAATGTGCTTGCCGTCGTGCGAGATGGTGATGCCGCGCGGACGCTGCCCGACATTGACGGTCTTCACCACCTGCATCGTCGCGGTGTCGACCACGGTCATCGTGTTGTCTTTCTCGTTGGAGACATAGGCCATGTAGGCCGACGCCGGACCGGCCATGAAGCCGGTCGTAACTATGGCGAGTGCGCAAGCTCGTCTCTGCACTGAAATTCCTCCCGAACTTTTCTACTTAAGCACGCATTTTGTTTCCGGCTCATCGACCCCGAGCGTATCGAGCTCCGACAGCTGGTGCAAAAATCCCTCCTGCGGCGATGTCGAGACGACCGACCTGGTGTCGCCGAGGAAGATCGGCTGCCGCAACTGCTGGTTCCATTTGCGGAAGGTCAGTTTCTGCCCTTTGAAGGCGGCGATCGAAAAATCGTCGGAGCGGATGAAATCGGCCATCTTGCGCGGGTCGGCGCCCTGCGTGCGGGTCGCCGCCTCGCCGAGGATGCGCACCGCGGTCCACGCCGCCATGTCCTTCGACACCATGCGGCGGCCGTTTGCCTTGGCGAAGCGGTTCTGGATCTGGGTGCCGCCCCATTGCTCGCTGGCCGGATGCCAGGCCAAGGGGGTGAGGCCGGCGGTGCCGGCGACCGGCCGCGGAACCCAGGTGCGGAACGGAACGTAGGTGCCGAACACCTCGCTTTCGTCGGCGACCAGCAGCACATCGTGCTCCGGCAGGTCCTGGGTGAAGACAGGCATCTGCCGCTGGATCTGGACGACGCCGGAATCGGTCCGCCGCGCCGTGCCGGTATCCTCGAACAGTTTTTCGCCGACGATCTCGCCGCCGAAGCGCGTCGCCGCCCGGCGCAGCGCCTCGGCAAAAAGCTGGTCGCGCTCGTGCGAGCCGTAGATCAGTACCCAGCGCCGCCATTGCTTCCAGATGAGATACTGCGCCAGCGCGTCGGCCAGCATGCTGCGCGTCGGGATGGTGTGGAAGATGCTGGCGCGGCATTCCTCCTCGCGAAGACTGTCGTCGGTGGCGCCAGCGTTGAAGATCAAAACGCCGTTGTCGCGAGCAAGATCGGCGATCGACAGCAACTGCCTGGCCGAGAGGTCTGCGACCACATAGCGGTTGCCTTTGGCGATCATTTCCTGGAAGGCCGGGACGACATCGGCATCCGGCTTCACCTCGGTCACGTCGAGGCTGAATTTCTGGCCGAGGAAGCTGCCGGTCGTGTTGTTGTCGGCAATCGCCACATTGCCGCCGGCAACGCCTTCATCGCGCGGCGGGACGTCGAGCACCGACAAGGCCAGCTGCGGCGCATAGGCGCGCAAATAGCCTATCTTGATCTCGGTCACCTTTTTTTCCGGCTTGGCCGTTGCGGCCGGCTGCTTGCCCGTCGCTTCCTGGGCGAGCGCGCCCGCAACGTTGACGGTCAGGGAAAAAAAGCACAAAAAGGCCGCCAGAGTGCCCGGCACCGCGCTCGTCATCGATAAAATTACCCGTTCTTGCGCTAAAGTCCGATTGTTGTCGGAGCGGCGCGAAGTCAAGGTGCCCGTGATGAGCTTAGCTGACCCGCAAATTTTATCAAACCCTGAAAGTGGACTGCTCACGTCTGCTTTAGTGCCATGCCTGCTCGCCCGAACGGCGGCCGAGCGGATTCTGGTATTCGGGCCCAAAAGCGTCCTTTTCCTCATGCCGGAGAAAGTCCGTCAATGACCAGAATGCTGGCCAGCATCACCGGCGTCGACGAGGCGGAGATCGCGCTTTCAGGCGGTGCCGACATCATCGACCTGAAGGATCCGAAGGCGGGAGCGCTGGGCGCGGTGTCCACGCAGACCATCCGCCGGACGATTTCGCTGATCGCCGGCCGGGCGCCGGTCAGCGCGGTCTGCGGCGACCTGCCGATGGAACCGGAGACGATCCGCGCCAGGGCCGAAGAGATCACTGCCGCCGGCGCCGATTACGTCAAGATAGGTTTGTTTCCGTCGGCAAATGTTGCGGCTTGTGCGGCGGCGCTCGCGCCGCTCGCCCCGCGAACGAAACTGATCGCCGTGCTTTTCGCCGACCTGGCGCCGGATTTCGAGCTTCTGCCGATGCTTGCCAAACATCGCTTCCATGGCGCCATGGTCGACACTGCCAACAAGGCCAACGGGCGGCTGCTCGACCATCTGCCGCCCGAGCGTATCCCGGGATTCATCGATCGAGCGAAATCGCTCGGCCTCATGGTTGGGCTGAGCGGATCGCTGGAAGCCCCTGATATTCCACGCCTGCTGCCCTTCGCTCCCGATTTTCTCGGCTTTCGCGGGGCGCTGTGCGGCGATTCCGGCCGCGTGGGTTCGATCAGCGCCGAGGCGGTTGCGCAGATCCGCGAGTTGATCCCGGAAGCATCCCGGGCCGGCGGCGCGTCGAGCATCGACTACCGCCTGCTGGCGGCGAGGGGCTATTCGCCGGGCACCGACCCGACACTGGGCACCGACAAGATCTTCGTGCGGGACTTTGTCCTGCCGGTCCAGATCGGCGCCTACAGTTTTGAGCACGGCCATACCCAAAAAGTGCGTTTCGACGTGACCGCCGACGTGCTGCAGGTCACCGACCATCCCGAAGACATGCGCCATGTGTTCTCCTACGACATCATCATGGACGGCATTCGCACCATTGTTGCGCGGGGCCACGTCCAGCTTAGCGAGGCCCTGGCCGAGCAGGTGGCGACCTACATCCTGGAGAACCCGCGTGTCGTGCGGGTCACGGTAAGGGTGGAAAAACTCGAGCTCGGCCCAGGCGGCGTCGGCGTCGAGATCGAACGCAAGCGCCAATCGGCAGGCCGCGGCGTTGCCTCCGGCCCTGCCGGCCGAAAAGACCCAGGCGCTGTTTCCCGGCCGCGACAGGAAAGGCCTGAGGCGATCAGGCGAGCCGTGGTCAAGCCGTCCATCGTCAAGCTTGGCGGCAGCACGGTCCATGCGGCGGAACTGGAAAGCTGGATCGCGGCGCTGGCGGGTTCCAAGCTGCCGATCGTCATCGTGCCCGGCGGCGGCCTGTTCGCCGACCAGGTGCGCGAGACGCAGATTTACATGGATTTTTCCGACACCGCCGCCCACGCCATGGCGATCCTCGCCATGGAGCAGTTCGCCCAGGTCATCCTCGACCGTGACGAAAGGCTGGCGCCGGCACGGTCGCTGGAAGAAATGCGGCGGGCGCTGGACGCGGGGAAGATCCCGGTGTGGCTGCCGTCGTCATTGGCGCTGCCGGCGCCGGACATTCCGGCGTCCTGGGATGTTACCTCCGATTCCCTTGCCGCCTGGCTTGCCGGCAAGCTCGGCGCGAACGCGCTGCTCTTGATCAAGCAGACCGGCGCCTTCTCCGGCAGCGACACGATCGACAGCCTGGCGGTCAGAGGCATCGTCGACGCCGGCTTCGCCGCCATGCTGCCCGACGGTGTCGATGTCCACCTCGCTGGCCCGAAAGATGCCGCCGAGGCCGGGGCGCTGCTCGCGGCGGGCAATCTGCCCGGCATTGCGATCGCGGCTTCGATCCGGTCGGCAAGAAAAGCAGGGTAGGCGATGGCGACGCTGCATACGCCGCGCTGGGCATGGGTTTTGACCGGTTCCGGTCATTTTTTTACGGAGAGTTTTGCACTCATCCACCAGATCGAGCATTGCGATGTCTTCGTGTCGAAAGCCGCCAACGAAGTGCTGCACATGTACAAGCTCAAGCTCGATTTCCCGGAGACGACGCGCGTGCTGCACGACAAGACGGCGAGCGCGATCCCGGTCGGCGAATTCTATCACGGCGTCTATCACACGGTGGTGGTGGCGCCGGCCAGTTCCAACACGGTCGCCAAATGCGTGCACGGCATTTCCGACACGCTCGCCACCAACGTCTTTGCCCAGGCCGGAAAATGCCGGGTGCCGGCCATCGTCTTTGCCTGCGACACCGCGCCGGAACTCGAAACCATGGCGCCGCATGGGCTGGTCAAGGTCTATCCGCGCAGGATCGACCTGGAGAATACCAACCAGCTGAAGAGTTTTGAGCGAACCCAGGTGGTCGAGTCGCTTGCCGATCTCGAAGCCTCGGTCAGGCGGCGCCACGCCGAACTCGCAAGCCATGGCTGAGCGGCTGGTCTTTCTTACCGGCCATCTGGCCAAGGTCCGGCTGGAAAGGCTGCTGGCCGGACTGGGCGAAACCGAATTTGCCTGGGAGACCATCGACATAGGCGTCAAGGTCGCGGCGCTGATGAGCGAAGAGATCATCAAGCGGCGACTCAGCCTCGCAGGCGGCACCGACCGCGTCATCCTGCCCGGCCGCTATCGCGGCGACATCGAGCATCTGTCGAACCATTTCGGCGTGCCCTTCGTCCGCGGGCCCGACGAGATCGCCGATCTGCCGGCCTTTCTCGGCCGCGCGGGCGAGCCGCCTGACCTTTCGCGTCACGACATGCGCATCTTCGCCGAAATCGTCGATGCGCCGATGCTGTCGGTCGAGGCGCTGGTGGCGAGAGCACGGACGCTGGCCGCGGCCGGCGCCGACGTCATCGATCTCGGCTGCCTGCCGGAAACACCGTTTCCGTTGCTGGACGAGGCGGTGCGCGAACTGAAGGCACAGGGATTTCTGGTCAGCGTCGATTCGGCCAGCACCGACGAACTGTCGATCGGCGCGCGCGCCGGTGCGGACTATCTTCTCAGCCTCGATGAGAACACGCTGCCGCTGGCCTTCGATTGCGGGGCCGTGCCAGTTTTGATCCCGGCCACGCCCGGCGACCTGGATTCGCTCGGCCGGGCCATCGAAGCGGCGCAACAGGCCGGCGTCGCCTTCATCGCCGATCCGGTGCTCGACCCGATCCATTTCGGCTTTGCCGCCTCACTCGGGCGTTTCATCGAGGCGCGCCGCCGCTGGCCTGAGGTCGAGCTGCTGATGGGCACCGGCAATCTCACCGAATTGACCGACGCCGACAGTTCCGGCGTTACTGCGGTTCTGGCCGGGCTCTGCTCGGAACTTCAGATCCGAAACGTGCTTGCCGTGCACGTCAGCCCGCACACGCTGCGAACCATCGAGGAGCACGACATTGCCCGCCGCATCCTGTTTGCCGCCAAGAGTGACGGTGCGCTGCCGCGAAGTTACCATCCAGGACTGCTGCAGGTTCACGACCGCAAGCCGTTCACCGCCTCGACCGAGGATATCGCCGCACTGGCGGCGGAGGTGCGCGACACCAACTTCCGCATCATGACCGCCGAGGACGGCATCCATGTTTTCAACGGCAAGGGGCACGCGGTTGCCACCGATGCGTTCGAACTCTTTGCCGGGCTTGGCGTTGAGGCGGATGGAGCACACGCGTTCTATCTCGGCGCCGAACTGATGAAGGCCGAGATCGCGTGGCGCCTCGGCAAGCGCTATGTGCAGGACGAGCCGCTCGCATGGGGCGTTGCCGCGCCGGCTCCCGAAACCGACCGCAGCCGTCTTGCCGAAGCGGGCCCCACGCTTCGCGCGAAGAAAGAGCGCTAAACCATGCCGTTCATTCGCGAATCGATCATCACCACGGTCAACGAAGCCGGCGACGTCCACATCGCGCCGATCGGCATCATCGCCGAGAAGGACGGCTGGGTCATCGCGCCGTTCCGGCCGTCGATCACGCTCGACAATCTCGCCGAAGTGCCGTTCGCCATTGCCAATTACACCGATGACGTGCGCCTCTTTGCCGGCTGCCTGACCGGCCGCAAGTATTGGCCGACCGTTGCCGTCGACGGGTTCCCGGTACCGCGGCTCGCAGCGGCGCTCGCGCATTCGGTCCTCGAAGTCGAAAGCGTGGATGACGACGCCATGCGGCCTCGCCATTTCTGCCGCGTGGTGCAGGAGGAAACGCATGCGCCGTTCACCGGCTTCAACCGCGCCAAGGCGGCGGTGCTGGAACTGGCCATCCTGGTCAGCCGGCTCGGCATGCTGCCGCGCGACAAGATCGAGGCGGAAATCGCCTACCTTTCGATCGCTATCGAAAAAACTGCGGGCGAGGGCGAAAAAGAAGCCTGGGACTGGCTGATGCAGCGGGTCGGCGATCACCTTGCGGCCGAGGATGCCAGCGGCGAGGATGCGCGGGGCTGAACCGGATATGCTGAACCTGGGTAAGCGTCCGGGCCGACGTGGTTTAGCATAGTACACGGTGGCGGTGATCTCAAACGGCGGTGTTCGACCCTTTGCGGTCATTGAGCCCGGTATGCACGATGACCGGAATGGGCACGAATGCTGACTGGCAGCTTTGAGGCTCGGATTATAAGAAGCGGCCCTTCAGCCCCCCGCGGGTACCGACGTGATCTGACCCCAATCCGACCATTCCCGCCGCACGATGCCGCCCGAAAGCCGACATTCAAAGGATCCAGCGGCCAAGCGCAGGTTCCCGGAACCGACTCATGAGTGCGCGCGCCGTTTATCCAATCATGTGAGCCACTGGCATGCCCCCAGCGCCGGGCTTGGCCATCAATTCGCAATGAGGTCAGAGATCGAGGCAAACGGTGCCTAGCGGCCGGCTGCAGCAAGCCAGCACATAACCAGCCGCCTTCTCTTCAAGGCTGAGTCCTCCAAGGTCGTCGATCACGACGTCACCTGAGAGCTTGACCGTCCGACAGGTTCCGCAAATGCCCTGCTGGCATGCGGTAGGGATGTAGAGGCCGCTATTGCGCGCCGCATCGAGCAGAGTCTCTCCAGGCGCACACAGGTGCTCCACGCCAGACCGGGCGAAACGGACACAAGTCGGGCCAGCGGCAGCCGATTGAGGAGCCATGGAATTGCCCACGGCGCCGCCGAAACTTTCCTCGTGATACTGGGAGGGTGCGATGCCGATCTCCGCGACACAGGCCCGAACCGTCTGCATAAACGGCTCGGGGCCGCAAACGTAAGACGTGCGCTGGTGAAGGTCCGGAGCCAGCCGCAAGAGCATGGGGCCGTCGATCCGACCCTTAGGGCCCTGCCACGCCGAACCTTCCTGGCTGCAGATGAAGCTTACTTCGACATTGGAGAATCGCGCGGCGAGCGCCTCCAACTCGGAGCGGAAGGCGATGTCGTCCGCCGTCCGAGCGCAGTGAATGAAACGGATGTCATGGCCAGATGCCCGGTCGGTTAGCGCCCGCAGCATCGACATAACGGGAGTGATGCCGCTGCCGCCCGAAAGGAAAAGCGGCTTCTCGGATGGTAGATCGTCGAAGTTGAAACGTCCGACCGGCCCTTCGATTTCAATGTTGTGGCCCGGCCGGAGATTGTCGTGAAGCCAGTTGGAAACAAGCCCGCCCTTCACCCGCTTCACCGTGATCTGCAGGTCGAGCGGTCGAGTCGGCGGCGACGACACCGAGTACGGTCTCGTTACCCGGGTGCCGTCGATTGTCAGGTTCAGCACTAAATACTGGCCTGCACTAAAGCTGAACATGTGGCCAGAAGCAGCTGAAAAGACGAATGTCTTAACGTCGTGTGTCTCATCGATGACGCGCCGGCAGCGCACGAACTGTCTTGAGCTCTCCGCCCATTGCCGTTGACGCAGCGCTGGAGCGAAATCGGTGGCCGAAAAGGGAGCGTGCGCGTTCATGATTGGACTCTGCTTGACCCGACCAGAATGGCAGCCGGGATACTTTCAAAAAAGCGGCAGATGTCGGCTTTACAATCGGATATTTCGATCTAGCTTTCCATGGACATAACGGCCAGATGGAGCGCGCGAATCCCTCTACGGATGATCGGCTCGTGTTTGCGGCGCGCCAAAATAGCGGTGTGAACCGGCTGTTGAAGCGCGGGCGCGCCCTCGACCACAAAAGACGGCCGCTCGGCGGTATACCGCCGAGCATCGTCACTGCGCATATAGCAAGTGCCACCCATGCGCCGCAGCATCGCTTCGGCGAGCGTTTCCGAGCCCATCGAAAGACGGCCTATCGCCAATTGCGGCAGCGCCTCGGCGTGGGCTTTTTCAAGCGCGACCGTGTAGCCCGGCCGGATATACGTATCCGCGTTGACCTCCGACAGGATCCTGGCCGTCGTAGACACCATCACATATTCTTCAACCATGAGAGGATCGTAGGAGATTTCAGGGAGGTATCGGGGCGCGTAGACCACAGCAATATCGAGGTTTCCCAAGCTCAAGTCGGAAATCATCTGCGGCGAGTAGTCGGACTCTACGTGAATTGACGATTTCGGCAGCACCTGGAACAGAGTTTCCACCCAACCCGGCAATATCGATCGCGTCATCCCGACCTGCGCAGCGACGCGCAAGGTGCCCTCGAACCGGTTGAATGCCCGAACGTCATGGCGGGCCTGAGACCATGTCGACAGCATCGCGCGCGCATAGGCTTCGAAACGTCGCCCCGCCGCGGTCGGTTCGGCGCCGGCGCGTCCCCTCAGGAAGAGCTCCGAACCGATGGCCTGCTCTAGGTTCCTGATGCGGGTACTGACCGTCGACTGCGTAACCCCAAGACGATCGGCCGTACGGTTGAAATTTCGCGACTCCATAATGTCGAGAAAGGTCTCAATGTGATCCAGCTGCATGTGGCCTCGCGATCGAAAAATCCGATCGTATTACCTCAGATCACAAGCTTGATCAAATAATTCCCAAGGCGGAAGCTGCGGTTGAAGAAGCCGGCTGGGTTAGCCGGCCTGCCGCGCCAGGGGAGTTGGTTAGGGTGTTCATAGTCGATTGCGATTGTCACAATTACTGGTCGAGCGCTACGGTGCTCGAGCCATATCTTTCCGGCGTCTGGAAAGACATGTTCACAGAAGGCGAAAAAACTGGTCCGAGAGGCGCCTTCCCCCACGGTCACCGTCCGTGGTTTCACCCGCAGGATTTCTCCCGGAAGGACGTCAGGCCCGAGACGGAGGCCGACAACTATCTCGTCATGAAAGAAAAGCACCTCGACAAATACAATATCGGAGCCGCTATCCTCACCGGCGACGAGCCGATCGAAGCCTCCACGCTAGCCAATCCCTATTACGCAAGTGCACTGGTCAGCGCCTATAACGACTACCAAATCGCCGAATGGCTTCCCAAAGACAGTCGTTTTATGGGCTCCATCATCATCGCGCCGCAGGATCCGAAGCTCGCAGCAGCCGAGATCCGCCGCCTCGGCAACCATCCGCGTATGGTGCAGGTTCTGGCCTCCCAAGGCTCGGTCAAACCCTACGGTGATCCGTTCTACCATCCCATTTTCGAGGCTTGCGCCGAAGTCGGGCTGCCATTCGCGATCCACCTGGGCGGCCATGGCGGCATCAACTGGAACGCGGTGGCACCGGCTCCCACGACCTTTTTCTGGGAGACGCACGCTATTCTTCACATGTCGGCCTTGTCGCATGTGGCTAGCATGATCGCGCATGGCGTTTTCGAAAAATGGCCGGACCTGTATTTCGTGATCATCGAGTGCGGTGTGGCCTGGGTTCCATCGGTATTATGGCGTCTGGACGCAGATTACAAAGCGCTGCGCAAGGAAACGCCGTGGCTGAAGATGCTGCCCTCGGAGTATTGCCGGCGCAATATCCGCTTTTCCACGCAGCCGCTGGAGCAGCCCGCGAACATACAGCATCTCTGGTCCACTCTCGAAGCGATGGACGGCGAGAACACGCTGATGTTTGCCTCCGACTACCCGCATTGGGATTATGACGATGCCAACACGCTGCACATCCCGCCTGCCTGGAGGAGCAAGATCCTGGGGTTGAATGCGCTCGAGGTCTATAAACGCATTCCCCGCACGCAAGCGGCTAATGCCGCCTGACGGGAGCAGACAATGGCTGAGAAAACATACATCTGCCGGGTCGACGAAATCGAGACCGGAACTCCCTACATCGCCAAAATCCGCAGCCTTTCAGTCGGGGTTTTCCGCATCGGAGATTCATTCCATGCGTTGCTGAACGTTTGTCCGCACCGAGGCGCTCCGCTTTGCGAGGGACCGCAATGCGGAACCACGGCGCCGGTCGACCAAGCGCAGTTCATCTATCACCGCGAGAACGAGATCGTGCGCTGCGCCTGGCACGGTTGGGAATTCGACATAAAAACCGGTGCGGCCCTGGTCGATCCGGGCGTACGTGCCCGAACATTCCCGGTCACGGTGGAAGCTGGTGAAATCTATGTAACGGCGTAAGATTTGTGTCGAAAACGCTGAAAATCGAAAGGAGGCAAATCGGCTGAATCCGCCAGATCTGCTCGATAATGCCAACAACAAGAATGCGGGAAATCCGCAATGGGAGGAAGCAGTGTCAGAATCTGAATATAAACTCCGCCTGGCGCAAAACCTGATCGGCCGCGGCAAGGTTTCGCGCCGTGATTTCATCCAGCTCGGGCTGGCGGCCGGCCTGACGGTCGCCGCCGGCGACAAGCTCTTCGTGACCGTGGCGCGGGCCGAACCGCAGCGAGGCGGCTTCGCCAAGCTCGGCATGGCACATGGCGCGACGACGGATTCGATCGATCCGGCCGGCTATCTCGACACCTTCACGCAAACCGCCTTTTCGGGTGCCATGTCCAACAGCCTGACCGAGGTCGACGCGAAAGGCAGCATCCAACCGGACCTTGCCGAGAGCTTCGAGACCTCGGACGACGCGACGACATGGGTCTTCAAGCTGCGCAAAGGTGCGACCTTCCACAACGGCAAGACCGTAACAGCGGACGACGTGGTCGCCTCGATGCAATACCACATGGGAGTCGACACCAAATCGGCGGCGAAGTCGCTGCTGGAATCGGTGACCAATATCAAGGCGGACGGTCCGGAAACGATCGTTTTTAAACTAAACAGCGGCAATGCAGACTTTCCCTACATCATGAGCGACTATCACCTTGTCGTCATGCCTGCCAAGGACGGAAAGGCGGACTGGGAATCGGGCGTCCGGACCGGTGCCTTTATGCTTGAGAACTTTCAGCCCGGCGTCTCGGCCAAGCTCAAGCGCAATCCCAACTACTTCAAGAACGGCAAACCCTATTTTGACGAGGTGGAGTTTATCGCCATCACAGACCTCGCAGCGCGTATGGCGGCGCTGTCAACCGGCGAGGTGGATTATATCGGCCGCGCCGACCTGAAAACGCTCGGTATGCTGAAGCGCAAGCCGAATATCGAAATCCTCGAGGTCACCGGATACGGCCATTACACGCTGCCGATGAACGTGACGGTGGCGCCATTCGACAACCCCGATGTGCGCATGGCGTTGAAATGGGCCATCGATCGCGAGGAAATCGCGCAGAAGATCTTCCTTGGCCATGCAACCGTCGGAAATGACAACCCGATCGCACCGGCGATCA
Organism: Mesorhizobium sp. WSM4837; assembly: GCF_055811435.1. Classification (NCBI taxonomy): domain Bacteria; kingdom Pseudomonadati; phylum Pseudomonadota; class Alphaproteobacteria; order Hyphomicrobiales; family Phyllobacteriaceae; genus Mesorhizobium; species Mesorhizobium sp. WSM4837. Next base: position 12,113 of record NZ_JBVVQE010000012.1, on the reverse strand, counting down.
GGTTCGCCATCAATCCGGAGCCGCAGCACAAGTTCGATCCGGAAAAGGCGCGCTTCCATCTGAAAAAAGCGGGAATCGAAAATCTCAAGGTCGACCTTTCCGTCGCCGACGCCGCTTTCGCCGGCGCCGTGGACGCAGCCGCCCTCATCCGCGAGACGGCGGCCCAATGCGGCATCGATGTCAATGTGGTGCGCGAGGCCGAGGACGCCTATTGGGACAATGTCTGGCTCAAGAAACCGTGGTGCGCCTCCTATTGGAGCGGTCGTGCAACGGCCGACTGGATGTTCACGCAGGCCTACTCGGCCGATTCCAGCTGGAACGACACGTTCTGGAAAAATCCTCGCTTTAACGAACTGCTGATCCAGGCACGCGCGGAGACCGACGAGGCCAAGCGCTCCGCGATGTATGCAGAAATGCAGCAGTTGACGCATGACGACGGCGGCGCCATCGTCCTGGTATTCAACAATTTTGTCAGCGCCAAGTCCAAGAAACTGGCGCATGACGAGGTGGCGCCGAACTGGGAGAATGACGGACTGAAGATGGCCGAGCGCTGGTGGATAGCCACCGCGTGACGCTCGCCAGGCGAACTGCCCGCGGCGCGGGCGGTTCCCTGTTTTCAGGGGAAAGGCTCGAAGGTACCGCCCATGAACCCGGTCGTTAGAACGGTTCTGCAGCGCCTGGGCCTTGGCCTGATCACGCTCTTCATCGTCTCGATCATCATATTTTCGGCGATTGCCATGCTTCCGGGCGATTTCGCCAAGGCGATGCTTGGGCAATCTGCGACGCCCGAGACGGTCGCTGCCTTCCAGCGCGAGATCGGCATCGATCGTCCGCCGGTCGAGCGCTATTTCGCCTGGGTCGGACAGATCGTGCAGGGGGATTTCGGCTCTTCCTTCGCAAGCCGCACCGGCTACCGGCGCACGGTCGCCGAGATCATTGCGCCCCGGCTCTACAATACGATGTTCCTCGCCGTGATGACCGCCCTTATAGCGGTCCCTCTCGCGCTGGGACTCGGCATTCTCGCCGCTCTCTATCGCAACAGCTGGTTCGACCGTGTGGTGAACACGGTGACGCTGACGACGATTTCGTTCCCCGAATTCTTCGTCGCCTATATGCTGGCCTATCTCATCATCTCGCGCGACACGTTCATCGGAACCGAATTTGCACAATCCCTACCCGAGTGGCTCGCGTCTTCGATCAACTGGGTCCTGAACCTGGTTCCCAAATTTCCGACACTGGCGAATATCAGTGACCAAACGCCGTTCTGGGAGCACGTCTGGCGCGCAGCGCTGCCGTCCATCACCCTGACGCTGGTGATTGTTGCCCATATGATGCGTATGACGCGAGCGGCGATTATCAACATGCTGGCAAGCCCCTATATCGACATGGCGCGGCTCAAGGGAATGTCGCCAATGGCAATCGTTCTCAGACACGCCCTGCCTAATGCCTGGGCGCCCATCGTCACGGTAATTGCTTTCAACCTCGCTTATCTCATCGTCGGCGTGGTCGTGGTCGAGGTGGTGTTCGTCTATCCCGGCATCGGCCAATTGATGGTCGATGCGGTCAAGTCGAGGGATGTTCCGGTCGTGCAAGCCTGCGCCTTGATTTTCGCGGCAACCTACATCCTGCTCAACCTGACCGCCGACATCATTTCCATCGCCACCAATCCGAGGCTTTTGCACCCGCGATGACCAGTATCGAACACGCCGTGGCGGTTCCGAGACAAAGGCGCACGCGCGCCTCGCGGGTAAAAACCGCACTCAGAAAGGCTCCCTTCAGCGCCTGGTTCGGCATCGTGGTCATCCTTGGCTATGTCTTCGTCGCGCTGTCGGCGCCCTGGATAGCGCCCTACGGGGAAACGCAGGTTTTCAGCGAAGCCTTCGCGCCCTGGAGCCAGGAATTCATCGTCGGGACCGACCAACTCGGCCGCGACGTGCTCACCCGGCTGATCTATGGCGCGCGCAATACGGTCGGCATCGCTCTCGCGACTACGCTTCTGTCCTTCGCGGTCGGCGTCACTCTCGGCTTGCTGGCCGCGATGTACCGGGGTTGGCTCGACCAAATTTTGTCACGCGCGGTAGACGTGCTGATGTCGATCCCGAGCCTCATCTTCGCGCTGGTGTTGCTATCCATCTTCGGTTCCTCGGTCACCAGCCTGATCCTCATCATCGCCCTGCTCGATTCAACCCGCGTATTTCGGCTGGCGCGTGCGGTCGGGCTGAATGTTGCCGTCATGGAATATGTCGAAGCCGCGCAACTGCGTGGCGAAGGGCCGAGATGGATTCTGACTAAGGAGATCCTGCCCAACGTGCTGCCGCCGCTGATCGCGGAATTCGGTCTGCGCTTCTGTTTCGTTTTCCTCACCATCGCCGCGCTCTCCTTTCTCGGCGTCGGCATCCAGCCCCCGACAGCCGACTGGGGCTCGATGGTGCGGGAAAACGCCACCCTCATCACCTATGGCGACATTACTCCGCTCTTGCCGGCAGGCGCGATCGCCCTTCTCACTGTTTCTGTGAATTTCGTTGTCGATTGGTTCCTGCACACGACAAGCGGGTTGCGCGATGAAAAGTAAGGATTCTGGCCCACGCGAAAAGGGAACGAAACTCCTCAGCGTTCGCGACCTTCACGTCGAAGGGTTTTCCGACGAGCGCTGGCACCCGATCGTTCGCGGTGTGGATCTCTCGCTAAAGCGCGGTGAGGTTCTCGGCCTCATAGGCGAGTCCGGCGCCGGAAAATCCACCATTGGGCTTGCCGCGATGGGATATGCCAAGCCAGGTTGCCGGATAACGCAAGGATCGATCCTGTTCGACGGGATCGACCTCCTCGCCATGAGCGAAACCGCACGGCGGCGGCTCCGAGGCTCGCGCATCGCCTATGTCGCGCAAAGCGCGGCCGCCTCCTTCAACCCGGCCCACCGGCTCCTCGATCAGACCGTCGAAACGGTCGTGGCGCACGGGATCGCCAGTCGCGAGGCAGCGAATCGGGATGCCATCGAACTTTACCGGCGTCTTCACCTGCCGGATCCGGACAGCATCGGCTTCCGCTATCCTCACCAGGTCTCCGGAGGGCAGTTGCAGCGGGCAATGACCGCGATGGCGATGGCCTGCCGGCCCGACCTGATCATCTTCGACGAGCCGACGACGGCGCTCGACGTGACCACACAGGTGGAGGTCCTCGCCTCGATCCGCAAGATTGTCGAAGAGTTCAACACTGCCGCGATCTACGTCACGCATGATCTGGCGGTGGTTGCGCAGATGGCGGACCGGATCATGGTTCTGCGCCATGGCCGTACTGTGGAGGAGGCCGAAACACGCCAGATGCTTGCGGCGCCGGCCGAAGACTATACGAGGACGCTCTGGGCGGTGCGAAAGCTAGCCAAACCCGAAGTGCCGGCCGCGGACCATCTGCTCACGATCGATAACATCACCGCCGCCTACGCAGGGAAAGTCAAGGTTCTGCAGGATGTATCGATCAAGGTGCCGCGCGGACGGACGGTAGCGGTCGTCGGTGAATCTGGTTCCGGTAAATCAACGCTCGCCCGCGTCATCACCGGCCTGCTGCCGCCGGTCTCGGGCTCGATCTCATTTGCGGGACATCGTTTGCCAAGAACACTGAAAGAGAGGCCCAAAGACATTCTGCGCCGCATCCAGATGGTCTATCAGATGCCTGACAACGCGCTCAATCCGCGTCAGACCGTCGAGGAGGTCATCTCCCGGCCACTTGAGTTCTATCTCGGCCTCAAAGGGGCGGCGTGCGACCGCCGCGTTGGCGAACTCATGCACATGATCGAGATGGACGAAAGCTTCCTCGACCGTCTGCCGGGCGAACTCTCGGGCGGTCAGAAGCAGCGCATCTGCATTGCCCGGGCGCTGGCTGCTAATCCGGAGCTCATCATCTGCGACGAGGTGACCTCGGCCCTCGACCAGATCGTACAGGAAGAGATCCTGAAGCTTCTTATGCGGCTCCAACAAGAATTCGGAGTCAGCTACATTTTCATCACGCACGACATCGCGACGGTGCGGGCAATCGCAGACGAAATTGTCGTCATGCATCAAGGCAAAGTCGTCGAGCAGGGGCTCAAGACCGAAATCCTGACGCCGCCGCATGCTCCGTATACCGAACTGCTTCTCTCCTCCGTGCCGGAGATGGATCCAGACTGGCTGACGAAGCTGCTGGAAACCCGGGAGCGCAAGCGGGTCGGCGCGGCGAACTGAATCCCAACGTATTGACCGCTTGGCTCCAGTTCTCGCGCGAACGTCGGTTATGCCGCAACCGCGACGTCCAGAATGGTCGCAACAATGTCTGCTTTCAGGCAGTAGCAACGGCCATCTCAATGGTCGAAGTGAGGCGATCCACGCCGACTAACTCGTGAACCGCGCGGCATGCTGCCGGTGCACGAGTGGGGCAATGATCGAAATTCTCATGCCGCGTTGGTAACCCGGTTGGAACTAAAGACGCCACCCGCCATGCCCCAACCCAACGCGGTTGATGTCGTTCGACCAGCCATCTTGCTGGTCGGGCTCTTAGTCGTATTGGCACTCGTGGTGGGCCACTAGAGCCCCCGATGAGATGTCCGGCAGATGAGGGGCTCATCACTCTTGATACCACGATGCAACAGCAGCTAGGACCGGCCATATTTGTTACGAATGGTGTCGATGTCGGATTGATCGCCCCGGCCTCGTCGTTCCAGAAAATGAAGGAGCAACGATATGTCTGAAAAGGAAGTCTTGTCTGTCATCCGGGGCCAGGAAGACGCAACTGCCAAGGGGGACGCCCGCGCCAACGTCGATGCCATGGATCCGGATGTCGTGGTTTTCGATCTGCCGCCGCCGCTTGCCTATCGAGGCGAACAGGCACGCGACATCGAAGGGATAAATGCTTGGTTTGCAACTTGGCGCAACGGCGTCACCGTTCACATGGCTGACCCGCAGCTCATGATCGACGGCGATCTTGCAGTGGCCTTCGGCCTGTCGCGCATGACTGGCATCAAGACCGATGGCACAAAGGTCGACTCCTGGAGCCGGCGAACCATCGTGCTAAGGCGCATCGCCGGTTCTTGGAAAATCATCCACGAACATGCCAGCTTCCCTATGGCAATGGACGGAAGTGGGCGCGCTGTGACGGATCTCTTGCCTAGTTCCGGAACGCCTAACGTCCTCAACAGGGATGTCGGCTTTCACGCGGCAAGGGTTCGTAGGTGAACGGTCGATTTGGCGGCGCGTTGCTGACAGTCAGCCTTGCGGCCGTTGGCGGACTTGCGGCTTAGAGGCTGAATGTCAGAAGCGTTCGGGAGCCTATATCCGTTCCCAAAATCGCACATTGAGCGCAACCAGCGGTTCCGACCCTAAGCTGCCGTTTCACCTTGGAAGTTCGGGCCGGGTGGGACAGCGGACGTTCCGCGATATCCAAGTCAGATCTTGCAGGAAAATGACAAAAGCCCGGAAGCAGTCGATCCTGGGTCGATCATGTCCTTGTCTGATCAGGGATTATGATGACATCGCTGCGTCGGCCGCCTCGGCGGCGCGCCGCCTCAACAGGGCATGTTCCCGCCTGTTGCCCGCCAGCGCCGCGGCTGCTTCGAACGCGGCGCGCGCCTCCTCGTAGCGGCCGAGCTTGTGGAGGAGGTCGCCGCGAACGCTCGGCAGCAGGTGATAGCCTTTGAGCGCCGGCTCGCGCGCAAGGCGGTCTACGATCGCCAGCGCCACTTCTGGCCCCTCGGCCATGCCGACGGCAACCGCGCGGTTGAGGTCAATGATTGGCGAGCGCACGACAGCCGCCAGTTCCGCATAAAGTCCGGCGATGCGCGACCAGTCGGTATCACTTGCCGTCCTCGCCTGGGCGTGGCAGGCGATAATCGTCGCCTGGAGGACGTAAATGCCGCCGGCTCCGCCTAATTCGCGTGCTCGCCCGAGCGCCTGCATCCCGCGCCGGATCTGGAGCTGGTCCCAGAGTGCGCGGTTCTGGTCCAGCATGAGGATTGGCTCGCCCCCTGCATCAGTACGCGCCGCCGTGCGCGAGGCGTTCAGCTCCATCAGAGCGAGCAGTCCATGGGCTTCGGGCTCGTGCGGCACGATGGAGGTGAGCACGCGGCCCATGCGAAGCGCTTCATTGCAGAGCTGGGGGCGCAGCCAGTCCTCGCCGCTCGCCGCGGTGTAGCCTTCGTTGAAGATGAGGTAGACGACCTCCAGCACCGAGGAGAGCCGCTTTGAGAGCTCCTCGCCGCTTGGGGTCTCGTAGGCCAGCCCCGATTCCGAAAGAGTCCGCTTCGCGCGCACGATGCGCTGGGCGATTGTCGCCTCCGGCAGCAGGAAGGCCCTGGCGATCTCCTGTGTTGTCAGACCGCAGATCATCCGCAGTGCCAGCGCCGCGCGCGCCTCGTGCGACAGTCGCGGGTGACAGGCGGTGAAGATGAGCCGAAGCAGTTCATCGCCTATGTCGTCGTCCAGGGCCGAGTCGAGGTCGGGCATGGCCTGCTGCTCCTCCTCCATATCCCAGGCGATAATGTCGTGCTTGCGCTCGAGCATCCGGCTGCGGCGCAGATGATCCAGGGCCCGGCGCTTGGCGGTCGCCATCAGCCAGGCGCCGGGTTTTTCCGGAACGCCTGTGGCGGGCCACCGCTCAAGGGCGGCCAGCAGGGCTTCCTGCGTCAAATCCTCGGCCAACGGCACATCGCGCAGCATCCTCGCCAGACTGGTGATCAGCCGGGGCTGCTCGATCCGCCACACGGCGAGGATCGTGCGATGGGCGTCGGCGACCGTCATGGCCGCCGACGCCGTCTGCAGGAACCTCGCCTCAAGGGCCGGCAAACGCGCGGACCTCGCACGTGCCCTCCCAATCCGGCATGAAATCCTTGTGGAGCTGCATGAACTCGACCGCCGACGCCACAGCCTCTTCCTTGTTCCGGAACTCCATGATTGCGTAGCCCCCGATGACCTCCTTCGCCTCGACGAACGGACCGTCGATGACGCTGAGCTTCCCCTCGGCGATGCGCACCTGCGCGCCCATCGCGACCGGCGTGAGCCCGCCCATGTCGACCATGCGGCCGGCCTTGATTTCCCGGTCGGCGAGCTTGTTCATCGCCTCGATGAGTTCCGCCGTTGGCGGTCCGGCGTGGGCGGAAGTGACGAACGACATGAAGCGCATTTGAGAACTCCTCCTGAGGCGAGCCGCGGACGTGGTGGCCGCTGAACAGTCTCGCAAATAAGTCGACGAACCAGCCCCCGGCGGATCGACATGCGCTTTGAATAAAATCACGCCCGGGCTCTAAAGACGATGGGCGAGTGAACAGGGTCGATTGGCCAACCCCATCTAACGTCCAACGTCGTGAGTTCCGTTGCCGCGTTATTTTGGCGCCTAGGAGGCTGGTACTAACTTCCGCCAAGGGGTCGACTTCCGCCGTTGGACGTCCGTCAATTTAACGGCCGGTTCTGACCCATTCGAGACCTTCATTCTCGGCGTTGCGAATGGCAGCAACGCGCCTAATCTCAGCCGTTCGTCGACGCTCAGCTCGATCCCGAATCCCGCCTTTCGCTCAGTCGTTGTGATGGGCTCGAGTCAATACGTGCAATCCAATGGATTGGCGGCTATCCGCCGGCATGATCCCGCCGCAGGAGCGAAGTCCGCCTCACGCAAGAAACGCGCCGGCCGATGAAGGCTGAGTTGCATTCGAACCAACGGCCGCTTGATGAACAGTCGAGATCTCTACCGGTGAGCTATCGGGGAGCTGCTGATACCAAACTCAACTTAATTTCGGATTGGGCTATAAGGCACTTGCCGAATATGGTGGCGACGTGCTTGCCGCCCTATTTCACCAAAGACGGGCCCGCCGGAATGAAGGCCAGCTGTCGGGGACCGGCAGGGAGCCAGTCAGCGACTGACGTTGGGTCGTTTGCCGGAATGCCGCCGTCGAGGAACGAGAAGGCACTGGCTGGGTGTTGATGGCCACATCGGGAGGTGAACCCATGGAACCGCGCGCCAAGAAACAGGAGAACCTTTCCCGACTCGAACGGGCCGCGCAACAGACTGCTGACCCAAAAACTATGGAACAGAAGGCGAAAAAGCCCGAGGAAAAATTCCGCTTCAGCCTACGCAAGGAAGACGTCTGGTGGACGGTTGGTTTCGCTGCCGCTGCCTTGCTGCTTTTTGGCATCCAAGTCCTGATCAATTGGCGCTTAGAATGGCTTGACGCGCCTTTGCGCGTTCGCGTGCTGAACTACGTCAGGGGCGGCCTTCTCATTTTCGTTATGCTGGCCGTTGCGAATGTTATCGAAGTCTTTCTCATTGGCCGAATTCCCAATCGTGTTTCGCGCTTCAACTTGCAACGCATTTTTCGATTAGTCGTCGTCGTCGCCATCGTCTTCGTGGCCATTTCAATCTTATTTGTGAACTGGTATACTGCGGTTGTTTCACTCGGCCTGATTTCACTGATTCTCGGCTTTGCCCTGCAAATGCCGATCTCCAGTTTCATCGCGTGGATTTATATTTTGGCCAGGGCGCCTTATCGCGTTGGCGACCGCATTCGCATCGGCGATGCCCATGGCGATGTCATTGATGTCAGCTATCTCGACACGACATTATGGGAATTCGGCGGCGAACATCTTTGGACCGATCATCCGAGCGGACGCGTCATCAAGTTTCCGAACTCCACCGTGTTTGACACGCCGGTCTTCAACTATTCCTGGCCGCTGTTTCCCTATGTCTGGAACGAAATCAAGTTTCAGCTCGCTTATGAAAGCGATCTGGAATTCGTAGCGAAAACCATGAGAGAGGTCGTCGACGAGCAGATCGGCGACATCATGAGCCAGAAGGTGAAGGTCTATAAGCACATCCTGTCGCAAACGCCGGTGGACGAACTCGAAGTGAGGGAGCATCCCGCGGTTCATTTTCGCGTCAGTGAAAACACCTGGCTCGAGGCCATCGTGCGTTACCTCGTGCCGCCGAAGGAAGCGGGGCGCACCAAAACACGCTTGATCAAGGAAATGCTGGCGCGAATGAATGCAAAACCCGATCGCGTGCTGTTTCCGAAGAGCAATTTGAGGTGAACTTCCTCAGGCCACGCCGCGCGGAGCCACCCCGCCCGCATCGCGGCAGGCTGATGCATCTGGAGCGCCTATGATGAAGCCGACCGGATCCACCGAGGCAGTGAGGATCGAGGACCTTGACGACGCGGGGCTGGTTGAACACGCGCGACAGCGTGACCCCGCCGCATTCTGGTTAATCATCAAGCGTCACAATCAGCGGCTTTACCGGGTCGCCCGCGCCGTCCTGAACGACGACACCGAGGCCGAGGACGTACTTCAGGAGACCTATATCCACGCCTTCACCCATCTGGCCGAATTCCGCGCGGAGGCGCAGCTGTCGACCTGGCTCACCCGGATCGCGCTGAACGAGGCGCTGGGACGCCGCCGGAAAAGGCGGCCCACCGTCGACGTGAAAGCCATCGAGGGCATGGTCGCTCCGTTCAGCGCCCACAAGCCTGATCCCGAAGAGGCGGCCGCTCTCGCTGAAATCCGCAACCTCCTGGAGCGAGCCGTCGGTGGCTTGCCAGAGCCCTTTCGCATCGTCTTTGTCATGCGAGACGTCGAGGAAATGAGCATTGAGGAAACTGCTTTTCTCTTGGCATTGCGACCTCAGACGGTGAGCACCCGTCTTTATCGCGCACGCCGGCTGCTCCGCGAGGCGCTGCGGGACAAGCTCGCCACCGTGTTCACGGATACGTTTCTCTTCGCTGGCGTCCGTTGTGACCGCCTCGCGCAATCAGTCTTTGACCGGCTCGCAATCCGCCTGGTTCGAAAGGATACTCATCCGTTGAACACGGCGACTGAGCGCACGTAGACGCCGTTCACGCCGAGATTACGCCGGCTCCTTTCGCGGGGATGTTGTAGCGGGACGCGGGAATATTTTGGCGGCCCGGACCATCTAATCATCAGGCAAATGCACTCGGCGCCGCGGTGCTGACAGCGGCGTTGAATCAACAAACATAGGAGACCGCCATGCAGGGCGCACTTCACCTATCCCGGCGTCAGTCGCTTCAGGGACTTGTCGTACTCGGTGCCGGAGCGGCACTCGGCGGAATCGCACGGTCTTCTCCGGTATTGGCACAGGACATATCGGACGAGGACATTTTCCGCTTTGCGCTCAACCTCGAATATATGGAGGCTGAATACTACCTCCGCGGCACCACCGGAATGGGCATCGACGCAGCCGATGTTGGTTCGAAACCCGGCGACGTCGTTGGCGGCAAGCAAGTCTCCTTCGAGACGCCGGCCATCGGCGAATTCATGCAGGAAGTCGCCGAAAATGAACTCGCGCACGTCCGCTTCTACCGCAAGACGCTTGGAACGGACGCTGTTGACCGGCCGGCGATCGATTTCGATGCCGGTTTCAAGGCCGTCGCGGAAGCGGCGGGCCTCGGGTCGGACTTTGACCCCTTCGGCAACGAAACGAACTTCGTTCTCGGCGGGATGTTGTTCGAGGATGTCGGCGTCACCGCATATGCCGGGGCGGCGACAGTTCTGAAAAACAAGGACTTCCTCGCCGCCGCCGCAGGCATCCTGGCGGTCGAGGCCTACCACATGGGCATGGCGCGATCGACGCTATACCGGAAGGGAGAGGAAGCCTGGAAGGTCGCCAACGCCGTTTCCGACGCCCGCGACAAGATCGACGGATCGGAAGACAAGGACCAGGGAATCCAGGTGGACGGAAAAGCCAACATCGTTCCGTCGACGCCCGATGCGATCGCGTTCACCAGAACGCCGCAGGAGGTGCTCCGGATCGTCTACCTCACCGACAAGGACGGAGTGAGCAAGGGCGGCTTCTATCCGGAAGGGATGAACGGCACGCTCAAGAGCACCTGAGCCAACTGCGACGAGGGCTGCTCTTGGAGAAAGACCATGAGTAAAGATGATGATGTGAACCACGGATCGGCAGCTTCAAGCCGAGCGCTGTCTCGCCGCAATTTCCTGAAAGTCTCTGTGACCGGTGCGGCGATTGCCAGCGCCGGCGGCCTTTCAGCCTGTATGACTGGACCGATGGCAGCCGGAAAGACAACCAAGGCGCTGGCGCTGTACCAGGACACCCCAAATCGTGGCCGACGCTGCGGTGGGTGTACTCACTTCCGAGAGCCAAACGGGTGCGAGATCGTTGCCGGTGCAATCAGCCCAAATGGCTGGTGCCGTTTCCACAAGCCGCTGCCGGCTTGATGCAACAAATTGCGGTCTCCCGCCTTATGTCTCGGGCGGGAGCAACGCGACGTCAGCTTCCACGTCCAGAGCGGACGTTGGCCGGCCGGCGGTAAGGCGTCTGCCTAGGGTCATGGGCGTGAATTCGTTCTCGGAGAGCGAACGTCCGCATTGGGTCGATCAGCGGAATGGTCGCTTGTCTGTAACTTCGTCCCGAAAGCGGAAGGGCAGGTTTCGGCCCCATTGCGGTCATCCGCGAGTATGAATCTGGCTGACTGGTATTGGCGCAACTACGACCTCCAGCGTGATCTCCGGCAAGGTCTGCTTTCAGGAAGCTGCGAAGCCGATCTCTACGGCTGAGATGGGCCGCAAACCGGACATGCGCCGAGCGGGTGCCGAACGCGAACCTTCCACCCTGTTGCGACCTGCGCTGGTACGGGTCGGGATCTTCGAGCCGGGGGAAATATCTCATCGATCCGACTGATCGGACGGCCATGATGTAGCGCCTACAAGTGCGATCCCGCCAGCAGCGCCACCGCTGACGCGGGCGCGACGCTGCTGGCTTCGCCGCGAACGGCGTCATCTGCGGGGATGATCTCGGCGAAATCGACGAAGCGGCGTTCCATGCGTTCGGCCAGCCGCCTGATCTGCCAGCGGCCGGTTCCGGCGCCGACGATTGGCACATCCGGGACAAGGGACCCGGCAACCAGGGACGCTGCGTCGTGGATCTTGCGCAACTGCTGTTCGCTGAACCAGCGCGCGATTTCATGCCATTCCGGCAGGGTCAGCTCGGCGGCGTCGCGCCCGATCATGCGCGCCAGCCGCGCGATCGAGCCATCGATCGTCTTTTCCTTGCCGTCGGCGGAAGCGTGCCTGTCGTCCTTTTCGTCGAGCACCCCCAGGATCCGGTGCGCATCGGCGATCGAGGCGAAA
>NZ_JBVVQE010000011.1:0-131654 GCF_055811435.1 Mesorhizobium sp. WSM4837 | reverse complement strand
CCGCCCGAAAAACCCCCCCCACCCACACCCCGCCCGCCGGCGGCTTTGTGGTTCATTTTTCCCCCCCGGGGGCCGGCCCCCCAACCCCCGCGGCACCACAGCTTGACCGGCCAGCCGGTCATAGCACCCTGACCGGCCAGCCGGTCATAACAGCTTGACCGGCCAGCCGGTCATAACAGCTTGACCGGCCTGCCGGTCATAGCAGCCTTCAGTGAACGGACGGGACGCGTGGCTGACCAGACCTTGCCCACCAGTGCGTGGCCGGCAAACGCCGCTCCATCCGATCTGATATCGCCGGGCCGCAAGCGGCTCGGCCGGGCGTTGATGGCCGCTGCGACGCTCGGCCTGCTGGCCGTGATCGCAGTCCAAATCCTTTACAAGTCAGAGGTCAACACTATCGGCTTCGAGACCTGGCGGCCGGTCGTCTATGCCTATGTGCTGTGGGGTGTTGCACTCGGCGTCGGCCAGGTGCTGACACGCGGCGAAGACGGCCAGCGCGCGCTGTTCCTGCTGCCGGCGCTGCTGTTCACCATCGCTATGGTGATCTTCCCGACGCTGTTCGGCTTCTACATTGCGCTGACCGACTGGAACCTCAGTTCCTTCTCCGGCCGCAAGTTCAACGGGCTCGACAATTTCTGGCAGATGCTGGGGGATCCCTATTACCGCAACGCGCTGTTCAACATGGTGCTCTATGTGCTGGCGGTGCTGGTCGAATACGTCATCGCTTTCGGCCTCGCTTTGCTGCTCAACGCACAGATCCGCGCGCGTAAATTCTTCCGTGTCGTCTTCCTGATGCCGTTGATGCTGTCGCCGGTCGCGGTGTCGTGGATGATCGGCAAGTCGCTGATGGAATACCGCTTCGGGCCGGCCGCGGCGCTGGCGCGCCAGCTCGGCTGGGAAAACCCCGCCTTCTTCTCAAACCCGATCACCGCCCGCATCTCGATCATGGTGCTGGATGCCTGGACGTTCATCCCGTTCATGATGATCATGCTGCTCGCCGGGCTTCAGGCGATGTCGCGCGAGGTGCTTGAGGCGGCCAGGGTCGACGGCGCCAATGCCTGGCAGACCTTCTGGCAGGTCACGTTTCCGCTGATGCTGCCGGTATCGGTGACGGCGATCATCCTGCGCATCATCTTCAAGCTGAAGCTGGCCGACATCATCATCACCGTCACCTCGGGCGGCCCGGGCGGCGCGACCGATTCGGTGTCGAGCTTCATCTACCGCGAGTATCGCGACCGCTCGAATGTCGGCTACGGCACGATGCTGGCGATGGCCTACCTCATCATCATCATCGTGTTCGTGACGTGGCTGTTGAAATTCGCCAATCGCTTCGTGCGCAACGTCAATTGACAGGCGGCCAGATGAGCGTCCAGACCACCGACTATGCCGCTTCCGAAATTCGCTCGCCGGCGAGCTTTTTCGCCAACCGCGTCTTCATCTATGGCGCGCTGGTGTTCTGGGCCTTCATCTGCCTGTTCCCGATCTACTGGACGATAACCACCTCGTTCAAGACCGCGGTCGACGTCACCCAGGGCCATCTCATCCCGTTCGTCGACTTCCAGCCGGACTGGAAGGGCTGGCGCTCGCTCGGCCTGTCGCCGGATGCGATCTTCCGGACCTCGACGGTGCGCGACGAGTTCATCAAGCGCTTCATGAATTCGGTCATCACCTCGGTCGGCGCATCGAGCCTCGCCATCGTCATTGGCAGCCTCGCCGCCTACGGCCTCACCCGCTTCCGCTATCACTTCGCCTGGTTCAAGAACGAGGACATCTCCTTCTTCTTCCTGTCGCAGCTGATCCTGCCGCCGGTGGTGCTCGCCCTGCCCTTTCTCGTGCTGTACCGGGAAGTCGGCATGCTCGACACGCGCATCGGGCTGATTCTGCTCTACACGCTGATGGTGCTGCCGATCGTTATCTGGATCATGCGCGACCAGTTCAACTCGATCCCAGTCGAACTGGAGGAAGCAGCCCTCGTCGACGGCCTGTCGATCTGGGGCGCCTTCTTCCGCATCGTCATGCCGATCGCGCTGCCGGGCATGGTCGCGGCGTTCATCCTGGCGATGGTGCTGTGCTGGAACGAGTATTTCTTCGCCGCACTGCTGACCTCGACCGACGCAAAAACCATTCCCGTGATGGTGGCGAGCCAGACCGGCTCGCAGGGCATCAACTGGTGGTCGATGGCCGCACTCGCCACCGCCGCCATAACACCGCTCGCCGTCATCGGCATCGCGCTGGAGCGCTACCTCATCATGGGCATGACCGCAGGCGCGGTGAAGTAGGCCCTCGCCACTCCTTCGAGCGTTGCAACTGTGGATGCTTTTGAACGCCGGCGGGAAGAATCGCTACGGTTTTCATCCTGCATCCTGCAACGCTCGAAATGGCGCATCCGTTAGCGTGACAATATCGCCCGCATATGCTCGAGGATCATCGCGACGCCCTTTTGCCCCAGTTCCGTCGAGGCCTCAGGGGCGGTCGCCGTATACCATCCCGTATTGTCGGCGAAGTGGCCGGCGTCCACCGCTTCTGGGCACAGCGCCAGCATCAGCGACGTCTCGCCGATGCCGGCATGATCGAAGGGATACTGGCCGTCCGTCACCGTCGGCATCAGCGGATGCACTTGTATCCAGTTGAAGAAATTGCCGCCCTCGGCGTGCTCGGCATAGTAGCCGGCCATCGTCTCGGAGGCCCACCAGCCCTCGCCGCGCTCCTTCTCCAGAAAACGGAAGATCGCCTGGCGGCCAGCGGTCTTGAAGGCGAGATCGGTCGGCATGCCGGCAACAAAGTTCTCGGTCTGGTGGTGGATGATGGCGTGGATGTTGCGAAAGCCGATGCGCAGCAGGCTGTAGAACAGTTCCTCCGCGAACGGCGCCAGCGCCCTGCCGCCGACCTGAACCGAGCCATTACCCTCTGGCGGCGCCACCGCGTAGCTCGCCGCGCCATAGTAGAAGGCTGGCAGGATGGCGATGTTGGCTTCCTTTTCGAACAGCTCCAGCATCTTGACCACCGCCAGCGTATCCATGCCGACGGCCATGTGCTCACCATGGTATTCGAGCACGCCGAGCGGGAGCACGACCGGCCAGTTCTCGGCGATCGCCTTGCGGATCTGGTGCGGCAGCATCAGCTCGTAGCGCATGACGCCTACTCCATGTTGGTGTGGCGGGCGGCGTCGATACGGCTTTCGCCGATCCGAGCCAGCACCGTGCCAAGTTCGTCGAGTGCAATCCTGAACAGATCTGTGCCGGCATTCGTCATGACAGACCCACCAGCTTGCTGCCCTCAAAAACCCATCTGGATTGTTTGGTCACATCTTCCCCGAACAGCTTGTTTTTGCTCATGCTATCACCGTGAAAGTTCGTGTCCAACGGCTCGGAGTGCTTTTGCAGCGCCTCAGGCATGATAGTCTCGGGACATACGGAAATGAGGAAACGGCAGCATATGAAGACACGGCATTTCGACCGCATCGGCAATGGCGGCATCAGTTTCACGGAACTCGGCTTCGGCACGGCGCCGCTCGGCAATCTTTATCGTGCCGTCTCCGACGAGGATGCCAACGCCACCCTGGAGGCTGCATGGCGGGTCGGCTGCCGCTACTACGACACCGCACCGCTCTACGGGCTTGGCCTGTCGGAAACGCGGCTCAATCCGTTCCTGCGCTCGAAAAAGCGCGACGACTATGTGCTGTCGAGCAAGATCGGCCGCATCATGCGCGCCTGCCCGCCGGACCAGCGCACCGGCATCGGCAAGTTCTTCGACACGCCGTCGCGCCGCGAGGTCTACGACTACAGCTATGACGGGGTCATGCGCTCCTTCGAAGCCTCGCTGGAACGCCTCGGCGTCGACCGCATTGACATCCTTTTCGTGCATGACGTCGACGTCTTCACCCATGGCAGCAAGGAGGCCGCGGACCAGCGCATCGAGGAGTTCATGCGCTCGGGCTATTACGGGCTGCTGTCCCTGCGTGACCAGGGCATCATCAAGGCGTTCGGCGGCGGCATCAACGAATGGCAGGTTGCCCAGACGCTTGCCGAGCGCGGCGACTTCGACCTGTTCCTGCTTGCCGGGCGCTATACGCTGCTGGAGCAGGAGGCGCTGCAATCCTTCCTGCCGCTATGCCAGAAGCGCGGCATCGGCATCGTTCTCGGCGGGCCGTATAATTCCGGCATCCTGGCAACCGGTCCGAAGCCCGGCGCCTACTACGATTATACCGAGGCGCCGCAGGACATCATCGACCGCGTCACGCGCATCGAGGCTGTCTGCAAGCGCCACGGTGTGCGCCTGATCGAGGCGGCACTGCAATTTCCGCTGCTGCACCCTTCGGTCGTGTCGGTGATCCCCGGCGGCCAGCGGCCGAGCGAGGTCGAAAGCAATCGGTCGCTGCTCGACGCGAAGCTGCCATCGGCACTCTGGGCCGATCTCAAGCAGGAAGGGCTGATGCGCGCCGATGCACCGACGGCATAGAGCCCGCCAAAGTGGGCGCGAAAGAAAAGCCGGGCATGCCCGGCTTTTCTGGTCTCTGAAAAGGGTACGAAGGCGCTTAGTTGACTGCGTCCTTGAGGCCCTTGCCGGCCGAAAACTTCGGCACGGTGCGCGCCGGAATCTGCACTTCGGCGCCGGTCTGCGGATTGCGGCCGGTCGAGGCAGCGCGTTTTGACACTGTGAAATTTCCGAAGCCGACAAGCCGGACATCGCCGCCCTTCTTCAGTTCGCCGGTGATGACGGAGAACACCGCATCGACAGCCGACTGCGCGTCACCCTTCGAAATACTCGCGGCATCGGCGACAGCGGACACCAGTTCGTTCTTGTTCATAAAAATTCCCTTCCATGAGAAACCGGAACGTACGACTCATCCGGCAGGAAACGGACTTTAGAAAGAAGCGCTTCCGCAACCAAGTCGAAAAGCGTCAAAAGAGTCGAAAAAACCCCGGAATTCCGGGGTTTTTCACATGAAAGAGCCGGGCTCTAGGCCCGGCTCTCCGTTGTGCATTGCAACTTTAGCACGTGCTAATGAGCTAGCGACTTGCTGGCGTCGTCTCCGGCATCCACCGCAGCCGGCGCATTGACCGGCTCGACCCACTCGATCGCCTCCGGCATACGCACCAGCGCATGGCGCAAGACTTCACCGACCCGCCCGACCGGAACGATCTCCATACCGTTCTTCACGTTGTCCGGAATCTCCGCCAGATCCTTGGCGTTGTCTTCCGGGATCAGCACCTTCTTGATGCCGCCGCGCAGTGCTGCAAGCAGCTTCTCCTTGAGCCCGCCGATCGGCAGCACTCTGCCGCGCAGCGTGATCTCGCCGGTCATCGCCACGTCGGCCCTGACCGGGATGCCGGTCAGCACCGAGACGATCGCCGTCGCCATCGCCACGCCCGCCGACGGTCCGTCCTTGGGCGTTGCGCCTTCGGGCACGTGGACGTGGATGTCGCGCTTGTCGAACAGCGGCGGCTCGACGCCGAAATCGAGAGCCCGCGAGCGGACATAGGAGGCCGCCGCCGAGATCGATTCCTTCATCACGTCGCGCAGATTGCCGGTCACCGTCATGCGGCCCTTGCCGGGCATCATGACGCCTTCGATCGTCAGCAGCTCGCCGCCGACTTCCGTCCAGGCGAGCCCGGTGACAACGCCGACCTGATCGTCGGCCTCGACCTGACCGAAGCGGAAGCGCGGAACACCAAGGTAATCGGCGAGATTGTCCGCCGTGATGTCGACCGTCTTCTTCTTCGTCTTCAGGATCTCGGTCACCGCCTTGCGGCCGAGCTTCATCAGCTCGCGCTCCAGGCTCCTGACGCCCGCTTCACGGGTGTAGGTCTGGATGATGCCGCGGATCGCGTCCTCGCCGACGGAGAACTCCTTCGGCTGCAGCGCGTGGTCGCGGATCACCTTGGGCATCAGGTGGCGCTTGGCGATCTCGATCTTCTCGTCCTCGGTGTAGCCGGCGATACGGATAATCTCCATGCGGTCCATCAAGGGTGCCGGGATGTTCAACGTGTTCGCCGTGGTCACGAACATCACGCTCGACAGGTCGTATTCGACCTCGAGATAGTGGTCCATGAACGTCGAGTTCTGCTCCGGATCGAGCACCTCGAGCAACGCCGACGACGGGTCGCCGCGGAAATCCTGGCCCATCTTATCGATCTCGTCGAGCAGGAAGAGCGGGTTGGATTTCTTCGCCTTCTTCATCGACTGGATGACCTTGCCGGGCATCGAGCCGATATAGGTGCGCCGGTGACCGCGGATCTCGGCCTCGTCGCGCACGCCGCCCAGCGCCATGCGGATGAACTCGCGGCCGGTCGCCTTGGCGATCGACTTGCCGAGCGAGGTCTTGCCGACGCCGGGAGGTCCGACGAGGCACAGGATCGGCCCCTTCAGCTTCTTCTGGCGGCTCTGCACGGCGAGATATTCGACGATGCGGTCCTTGACCTTGTCGAGGCCGAAATGGTCGGTGTCGAGCACGTTCTGCGCGAAGGCCAGATCCTGCTTGACCTTGGAGTTCTTGCCCCACGGTATCGACAGGATCCAGTCGAGATAGTTGCGCACGACGGTCGATTCAGCCGACATCGGCGACATCGTCCGCAGCTTCTTCAGTTCGGCTTCCGCCTTTTCGCGGGCCTCCTTGGAGAGCTTGGTCTTCTTGATGCGCGCCTCGATCTCGGCGGCCTCGTCGCGGCCGTCCTCGCCCTCGCCGAGTTCCTTCTGGATCGCCTTCATCTGCTCGTTGAGGTAGTATTCGCGCTGGGTCTTCTCCATCTGGCGCTTGACGCGCGAGCGGATGCGCTTCTCGACCTGCAGGACGGAGATTTCGGCTTCCATGAAGCCCATCGCCTTTTCCAGCCGCTCCTTGACCGAAAGCGTGGCCAGCATCTCCTGCTTCTCGGGGATCTTGATCGCAAGATGCGAGGCAACCGTATCGGCGAGCTTGGAATAGTCGTCGATCTGGCTGGCGGCACCCACCACTTCGGGCGAGATCTTCTTGTTCAGCTTGACGTAGTTCTCGAAGTCGGTGACGACGGAACGGGCCAGCGCCTCGACCTCGACCTCTTCCTCATCCGGTTCGACCAGTGCTGCGGCACGGGCCTCATGGAAGTCGGGACGGTCGGTGAACGAAACGATTTTCGCGCGCGAGGCGCCTTCGACCAGCACCTTGACGGTGCCGTCCGGCAGCTTCAGCAACTGCAGCACATTGGCGAGCGTGCCGATGTCGAAGATCGCATCGGACTCGGGATCGTCATCGGCGGCATTCATCTGGGTCGCAAGCAGGATCTGCTTTTCCTGACCCATCACCTCTTCCAGCGCCTTGATCGACTTTTCACGCCCGACAAAGAGCGGAACGATCATGTGCGGGAACACCACGATGTCGCGCAGTGGGAGGACTGCGAAGACGCCGTCGCTGGGAGCCTTGGATATTTTGGCCATTGTCCAACCTTTCATGTCGCGACCGCCAATCGGCCAACCGCGATTCTCATATTAACGACCGGGGATGGTTCCGCCTACCACCGTTTGTGACGGGAGTTTTACAGCACAGAATTCGGCGCCACGGCCTTCCACCGTTAGTTGGAGGCAAGCGAGGCAAAGATCAAGGGTCGTCACGAAACCGTTCATCCAATCCGTCATAATCCGTTCATCAAGTCGGGCTGTCATCACAAGTCGGGCCGTTCATCATAGCCTGCCCAGCCGCAAACAGCAAAACGGCGCCTTGCGGCGCCGTTTTAAGAACTCCACTACAGGGCTGGACGTCAGGCGCTGACGTTGCCCTTCTTTTCCTTCTGCTCGGAATAGATGTAGAGCGGCCTGGCGTTGCCCGACACCACCTCTTCCGAAATAACCACTTCGCGCACGCCCTCCAGCGCCGGCAGCTCGAACATCGTGTCGAGCAGGATCGCCTCCATGATCGAGCGCAGGCCGCGCGCGCCGGTCTTGCGTTCGATGGCACGCTTGGCGATCGCCGACAGCGCATTCTCGTGGAAGGTCAAGTCGACATTCTCCATCTCGAACAGCCGCTGGTACTGCTTGACCAGCGCGTTCTTCGGCTCGGTCAGGATCTGGATCAGCGCCGGCTCATCGAGGTCCTCCAGCGTCGCCAGGACCGGCAGACGGCCGACGAACTCGGGAATGAGGCCGAACTTCAACAGATCTTCAGGCTCGACCAGACGGAAAACGTCGCCGGTGCGGCGATCCTCGGGCGACGCGACGGTGGCGCCGAAGCCGATCGAGGTCTTGCGGCCGCGATCCGAGATGATCTTGTCCAGCCCAGCGAAGGCGCCGCCGCAGATGAACAGGATGTTGGCGGTGTCGACCTGCAGGAATTCCTGCTGCGGATGCTTCCTGCCGCCCTGCGGCGGCACGGAGGCGACCGTGCCTTCCATGATCTTCAACAGCGCCTGCTGGACGCCCTCGCCCGACACGTCGCGGGTGATCGAGGGATTGTCCGACTTGCGCGAGATCTTGTCGATCTCGTCGATGTAGACGATGCCGCGCTGCGCGCGCTCGACATTGTAGTCGGCCGACTGCAACAGCTTGAGGATGATGTTCTCGACATCCTCGCCGACATAGCCGGCCTCGGTCAGCGTCGTCGCATCGGCCATGGTGAACGGCACGTCGATGATGCGGGCCAGCGTCTGCGCAAGCAGCGTCTTGCCGCAGCCGGTCGGGCCGATCAGCAAGATGTTGGACTTCGCCAGCTCGACGTCGTTGTTCTTGCCGGCATGCGCGAGGCGCTTGTAGTGGTTGTGGACGGCCACCGACAGCACGCGCTTGGCGTAGGGCTGGCCGATGACGTAGTCGTCGAGAACCTTGAGGATCTCCTGCGGGGTCGGCACGCCCTCGCGTGACTTCACCATCGAGGTCTTGTTCTCCTCGCGGATGATGTCCATGCAGAGCTCGACGCATTCGTCGCAGATGAACACCGTCGGGCCGGCGATCAGCTTGCGCACTTCGTGCTGGCTTTTGCCGCAAAACGAGCAATAAAGCGTGTTCTTGGAATCACCGCCGCTGTTGCCGACCTTGCTCATTTTCATGTCCTTTCATAGCCGCCCGCCGATGGTCTGGTTGAAAGGGCGCATATCTCAATCTATCGCGGGAAATCGCCGCCGCCAGTAGTCCGGCTCCCGCAACGCATTCCATACGAAACACATATCAGAAAACGTCGCAATGATTCGCATCAACCCCGCACAAAGCTAAGCCGTCGAAAATCAACATAGGCTTAACGTAGGCAATCGCTCCCGTCGAGGGAACAGCCAATTGTGGCCGAAATGCCGCAAGCGGCATCAAAAGAGTGTTTTCGCACCATCCAGCTGCCACCGGGCTTATGTGGCAAGACCCTCGATCGGCTCACGCGACGAAATGACCTTGTCGATGAGGCCGAATTCCTTGGCCTCGTCGGAGGTCATGAAATGGTCGCGGTCGAGCGTCCTTTCAATCTCGTCGTAGCTCTTGCCGGTGTGCTTGACATAGACCTCGTTGAGACGGCGCTTCAGCTTGATGATGTCCTGGGCGTGGCGCTCGATGTCGGAAGCCTGGCCCTGAAAACCACCGGAAGGCTGGTGGACCATGATGCGGGCGTTCGGCGTGGCGAAGCGCATGCCCTTCTCGCCGGCGGTGAGAAGCAGCGAGCCCATCGAGGCGGCCTGGCCGATGCACAGCGTCGCCACCGCCGGCTTGATGAACTGCATGGTGTCGTAGATCGCCATGCCCGAGGTGACGACACCGCCGGGCGAATTGATGTAGAGGTTGATTTCCTTCTTCGGATTCTCCGCTTCGAGGAACAGCAGCTGCGCGCAGACCAGCGTCGCCATGCCGTCCTCGACCGGACCGGTGATGAAAATGATGCGCTCTTTCAGGAGCCGCGAGAAAATGTCGTAGGCCCGCTCGCCGCGATTGGTCTGCTCGACCACCATCGGAACGAGGTTCATGTAGGTTTCGACGGGGTTCTTCATGGACTATCCCTTATTGAAGATGGGATTCCGGCGCCGGAGATGAGCAAGTCGGGCAGAATCGGTTCTGGATCGTTATCCCTGTAAATAGGATGTCGGCTCACCCTAGCGCAAGGCCGCCCCTCCTAGCCATCCGGTTAAGTCGAATCAAGGTTTCTGCACAGAATTCGCCCGAAGCTGCGCCGGCTGCTGTTGAAGCGGCGCGGCGCCTTCGCCGTGTAACAGTTTCTTAACCGCGTCGCTTAAGAAATGTGCCGAAACCGCTTTCCCGGGACACGGCTTCCCCTACAATTCAACGTTGAGCTTGCGTGGAAAGTTCAAACTGGGGGGAGTGCAATGATCGGGAAAACTGCTTCCTCGGCCATCGCCAGCCTCGCCGTCCTCGGCATGGTGTCCGAAACGGCTGCCGGCGGGCGCGCCGTCGAATGCTACGAGCAGGTCAACATCCGTCTACGAGACGGTCTACGAAAACGTGCTCGTCAGCCCGGCCGGTCAGCAGGTGGAATCCGTTCCGGCGATCTACGGGACGCGCGAGCGGGTGGTGCAGATCGCACCGGCGCGTGTCAGCTACGAGATGGTGCCTGCCATTACCCGCACCGTCTACCGCACGGTGAAGGTCGATGGCGGCTACTCCTGGGAATGGCGCGTCATCAACGGCCGCAAGGTGCTGTGCAGGATCAGGCACAAGGCGCCCTATCAACGGGTGGCCGAAACCGTGGTGGTGCAGCCGGAGCGCCAGCGGCGCATCGTCAGTCCCGCCGAGTACGAGAGCGTCGCCGAAGAGGTTCTGGTGCAGCCGGAGGAGCGGCGGATTGTCAATTTTCCCGCCACCTACCAGACAGTGGCGCGCCGGATTCTGGTCCGCGAGGGCTCGTCGCGCTGGCGGCAGGTGCGAATTCCGCGGCACTGCCGGTATTAGGTCAGACCGCTTCGGCCCGCAGCCACGCTTTCAAGCCGCCGACATCGCCATTGCCGACGGTCGCTGCGACGCGCCTGCCGACCGCCGCGCCGAACTTGTAGCCGTGGCCGGAGCAGGCCGAAACGACAAGGCATTTGCCCTTCTCATGCGCCAGGAACTTTTCGTCGGCGGTGAAGGTGTAGGCGCAGGTGACGACCTCGGTGACCTTGTATTCTTCGACACGGGCGATCGGCGGCGAAAACAGGTCGCGGATCGCCTCGCCCTCGCCCGCCACCGGCTGGCGGTTCCAGTCGGCATCGCTGGTCGGCACCCTGTGCAGCCCTGAGCCGAATTTCATGCCGGCGCCGCCGGACGGCGGGATCACGTAGCCGTCGACGGCGCCGCCGACATCGAGGATGACCGGGGCCGAATGCCACGCCGCTTTCAGATCCGCCGGCGGTTCGACATAGGCGAGCGCGGTGCGCCAGGTCTTCAGCTCGCCGCCCAGCTCCGGAAACAGTTTCAGCACCCAGGCGCCAGCGGTGACGACGATGCGGTCGGCCTGCATCGTCTCGCCGCTTTCAAGCACAAGGCGGCCAGCCTCGGCGTCGACCTCCACCACCTTGCTGTTGTCGTAGACATTGGCGCCGGTTCTCCGCAGCCATTCGGCGAGGCGGGAGGCAATCTTGCGACAATGCAGCGCACCACCCTCCGGCGAAAAATACGCGTAGCGGAACGAGCCGGGCTGCAGGAACCGCCAGCGCTTGGCCGCGGGGTCCGGCTCGAACAGCTCGATCGGGTAGTTCCCGGCCTCCATGCCCTCGCGGTATTCCTCGGCTTCGTCTCCCGGCTCGCGTGAAATGCAGATGAAGCCGCGCGGGTCGAGATGGTTCTCGCCGAGATCGGCCCACATCTCGTCCCAGGCCTCGTAGGCTTCGGTTATCAGCCGGCCATAACCCGAGGCTGCGCCATAGGCGCGGCGGATGATGCGGTGATGGTCGCCCGAGGCGGCAAGCGGATTGGGAATCGGTCCCTGCTCGACGATCGAGACCCGGTGCCCGGCCTTGACCAGCGACCAGGCCGTCGACAGCCCCGCAATGCCTGCGCCAACCACGATCACATTCATCAAGTCAGTCTTTCCGCAGCCGCGCCGGCTGGCTAAATGCGCTTTTGTGCATGTCGTTGTCGATTCACACTTTTGGGCGACACGCATCAGATTGCCGGGCGCCAACATACGGTCTGGCATCAAGCTGGCAAGCCTTGGAGCGCCGCGCGTCGTTCGACGCGCAAAGGACGCTCCAAAACTTTGAATCTGCGCATGATCCTTTCCGAAAACCGATTCCGGTTTTCGGGGTCATGCGTTAATTGTCTGGCATGACCAAATTGAAGCCGACCTATCTTGCCTTCGATTCCTCGACCCGCCATGTGCGACTGGACCCGCACGAGCCGGCTTTCTTCCAGAACCCCTACGCGGCCTATGCCTTCATGCATGGCGCATCGAATGTCTTCTTCTGGGAAGAGTTCGGCTTCTGGTGCTTTGGCGGCTTCGACGACGTCAGCCGGCTGCTGCGCGACCGCCGCTTCGGCCGCCAAAACCCGGCCGGCATCCCTGACAGAAGCGGCGTCGGCGAGGACCGCATCCATCTCAGCAGCTTCGACGGCATCGAGGCCAATTCGATGCTGGAGCTGGAACCGCCCGTTCACACCAGGCTCAGAACGCTGGTCAACCGCGCCTTCGTCTCGCGTCAGGTCGAGCGGCTGAGGCCGCGCGTCGAGGCGCTGGCCAACGAGCTGATCGACCGTTTCGAGCCGGGCCAGGTCGACCTGCTGCCAGCCTTCGCATCGCCTTTGCCGATCACCATCATTGCCGAGATGCTCGGCGTGCCGGTCGAGATGGGGCCGCAACTCATCGACTGGTCGCATCGGATGGTCGCCATGTACATGCACGGCCGCACCCGCCAAACGGAAGAGACGGCCAATCGCGCAGCACATGATTTTTCGGATTTCCTGCGCGGCCATGTTGCCGAGCGGCGCAAAAACCCCAGCGACGATCTGCTGTCGCTGCTGATCTCGGCGCAAGACGATGGCCAAAAACTCTCGGAGGACGAGCTGGTGTCCTCGGCGATCCTGCTGCTCAATGCCGGCCACGAGGCGACCGTCCACCAGACCGGCAATGCGGTGCGCGCGATTCTCGCGCAAGGCGGCGACCCGCGCCGCTTCTTCACCTCGCCGCAAACGACCACCGCCACGGTCGAGGAATGCCTGCGCTTCGACGCGCCGCTGCACATGTTCACGCGTTATGCCTATGAAGAAATCGAGGTCGGTCCCGCTGTCGTCGTGCGGCCGGGCGAGACGATCGGCCTGCTGCTCGGCATGGCCAATCACGACCCGGCGGCCTTTGCCGAACCCTTCGCCTTCCGGCCGGATCGCGCCGACCAGAAAAACGTCTCGTTCGGCGCCGGCATTCATTTCTGCATCGGCGCGCCGCTCGCCCGGCTCGAATTGCAGCTATCGCTGAAAACCTTGTTCGACCGGCTGCCGCGGCTGCATCTGGCCGAACAGCAGCGTTTTCGCGACACCTATCATTTCCACGGGCTGGAAAGACTCGTCGTGCACACCGGGCAATGATCAAAGCTTGATCACATACTCCTTGCGTGTCGTTTCAAGCACTTCCCAGCTTCCCTTAAAGCCCGGCCTGAGCACGAAACTGTCGCCGGAGCTGACGGTGCGCGCCTCGCCGCCCTCCTCTGAAATCACCGAAACGCCCGACAGGATGTGGCAAAACTCCCACTCGTCGTATTCGATGCGCCATTTGCCCGGCGTCGCCTCCCAGATGCCGGCATAGAGGCCACCGTCGCGTTCCTCGACATTCCAGGTGCGGAACTTTGGATCGCCTGAAATCAGGCGATCCGGCGCCGGCGCGCCAGGTTCCGGCTCGACGCTTTCAATATCGACGGAGAGGAATTTTGGCGCGGTCATGGAAACTCCTTCCAGCGGGGATCAGACGTTGGAGAGAGCCTGTTCCAGATCGGCGACGATGTCGTTGACATCCTCGATGCCGACCGAGAGCCTGACCGTATCCGGCCCAGCGCCGGCCGCGACCTTCTGCTCGTCGGACAGTTGCCGATGCGTGGTCGATGCCGGATGGATGACCAGCGACTTGGTGTCGCCGACATTGGCGAGGTGCGAGAACAGTTCGAGCGCCTCGACGAATTTGATGCCCGCCGCATAGCCGCCCTTCAGGCCGAAGGTGAACACCGCGCCGGCGCCAAGCGGCGAGTACTTCTTCTGCAGCGCATTGTTGTTGTCGCTGGGCAGGCCGGGATAGGACACCCAGGCGATTTTTGGGTGGTTGGACAGCCACGCGGCGACGGTGACCGCATTGTCGCAATGGCGCTGCATCCTGAGCGGCAGGGTTTCCAGGCCGGTCAGGATCAAGAACGCATTGAAGGGCGAGATCGCCGGGCCCATGTCGCGCAGGCCGAGCACGCGCGCGGCAATGGCGAAAGCGAAATTGCCAAATGTTTCGTGCAGGACGAGGCCGCCATATTCGGGGCGCGGCTCAGACAGCATCGGATATTTGCCGGATTTCGACCAGTCGAAGGTACCGCCGTCGACAATGGCGCCGCCGATCGAATTGCCGTGGCCGCCGATGAACTTGGTCAGCGAATGCACGACAATGTCGGCGCCATGCTCGATCGGCCGCACCAGATAGGGCGAGGCCAGCGTGTTGTCGACGATCAGCGGCAGGCCATGCTTGCGGGCGATGTCGCCGATCTTTTCGATGTCGACGAAGACGCCGCCCGGATTGGCCAGGCTCTCGATGAAGATCGCCTTGGTCCTGTCGTCGATCTGGCTTTCGAAGGTCGAGATGTCGTTGGTGTCGGCCCATCGCACCTGCCAGCCGAAATTCTTGAAGGCGTGGCCGAACTGGTTGATCGAGCCGCCGTAAAGCCTTGTCGCGGCGACGAAATTGTCGCCCGGCTGCATCAGGTTGTGGAACACGAGCACCTGCGCGGCATGGCCCGACGCGACGGCCAAACCCGCGGTGCCGCCTTCGAGTGCCGCGATACGCTCTTCCAGCACCGCCTGCGTCGGGTTCATGATCCGGGTGTAGATGTTGCCGAAGGCTTTTAGCCCGAACAGCGAGGCGGCATGGTCGGCATCATCGAAGACAAAGGAGGTCGTCTGGTAAATCGGCGTGGCACGCGCGCCGGTCGCCGGATCGGGCTTGGCGCCGGCATGGACGGCGAGCGTGTTGAAACCGGGCGTGCGGGTCATGGATTACCTCCCCTGAATGCTGAATGCTGAATGCTGAATGCTGAATGCTGAATGCTGAATGGTGAATGGTGAATGGTGAATGGTGAATGGTGAATGGTGAAGGCAAGGTCGGCCAGCCCCATCCTGATTGCAAGCGGCTCATATGCCGCTGTGGCCGCCTTCCGGAAAAATCCTTCTATTCACCATTCACCACCTACTTCCGGCGGACGCCAAAACTCTGGAATCCCGGCCGCATCAGCGGCTTCTTCGACGACAGCACGCCTGAGTTGACGCCGGTCCAGCCGATCTCGCCTGACAGCTTGCCATATTCGATCTTGGGACAGCGGTTCATCACCACCTTGATGCCGGCGGCCCCGGCGCGTGCAGCCGCCTCGTCATGGCGCACGCCAAGCTGCATCCAGATGACGTTCGGCAACGGATCGAGCCGCAAGACCTCGTCGACGACGCCCGGCACCGCCGCGGAGCCGCGAAAAACGTCGACCATGTCGATCGGCTCGGGAATATCGGCGAGCCTGGCGTAGGTCATCCGGCCAAGGATTTCCTTGCCGGCCTGGCCGGGGTTGATTGGGAACACCGAAAACCCCTTGCCCAGCAGGTATTTCAGCACGAAATAGCTCGGCCGCACATCGTTGGCGGACGCACCGACCATGGCGATGGTCTTCACCGAATTGAGGATGCCGGCGATATAGGCATTGTCGTAGGCGTCATGGTTCATGCGGCGTCCTCATACAGAGCTTCGGCAAGAAAACCATCCGGACCGTAGCAGAAACTGCGCATCATGCGGAAATGGTCGGTATCGTGGAAAGCCGTGGGAAACGCGGTCAACCCGGCAGCGAGATGCTGCCGTCTTCCGCGATCGGAAAAGCCGGATTATGCGCCACTTCCCAGATATGCCCTTCGGTGTCGGCGAAATAGCCATACCAGCCGCCCCAGAAGGCGCGGCCGGCCGGCTTGACGATCCGGCCGCCGGCCTTCTCGGCCATCGTCAGCACGTCATCGACCTCCGCGTCGGAGCGCGTGTTGTAGGCGAGGTAGATCGCCGACGGCGCCCTACCGAACGTAACGCCTGAATCGGCTTCGGCGCTTTCGCGCGGGAACAGCCCGAGAATGACGCCGCCCATCTGGAAGAAGGCGACGCCCTCGGTGATGCCGGCATGGCGGGTGAGGCCCATCGCCTCGTAGAAGCGCGTGGCGCGCTCGAGATCGTCGACGGCAATGGTGATGATGGAGATGCGAGGCTCCATGTCTATTCTCCGTCCCTATTCCTCCGTCCATTCCGGCTTGCGCTTGCCGATGAAGGCGCCGATGCCCTCTTCCGCGTCGCGCGCCAGCATGTTGTCGACCATGACGCGTCCGGTATAGGCATAGGCGTCGGCCAATCCCATTTCGGCTTGCGCGTAAAAGGCTTCTTTTCCGGTCTTGACGACCAAAGCCGATTTGGCGGCAATGGTTTGCGCGTACTTGGTTACAATCTGATTGAGATATTCACGCGGCACGACGCGGTTGATGAGGCCGAATTCCTTGGCCGTCGCCGCATCGATGGTCTCGCCGGTCAAAAGCATCTCCATCGCGTGCTTGCGCGAAACGTTGCGCGACAGCGCCACCATCGGCGTCGAGCAGAACAGCCCGATATTGACCCCCGGCGTGCAGAAGGTCGCCTCGTGCGAGGCGATCGCCAGATCGCAGCTCGCGACCAGTTGTGCCCCGGCCGCCGTCGCCAGGCCATCGACCTCGGCGATCACCGGCCTGGGATGGCGCACAATCGCCTGCATCAGTGCCGCACAAGCGGAAAACGTCTCCTCGAAGAACGCCTTGCCTCGATCGGCATCGCTGCGACGCGCCGTCATTTCCTTGAGGTCGTGTCCGGCGCAGAACACTTTTCCGGCTGCCGCCAGGACGATGACTCGGACGGATCTGCCTGATTTGGCGCGGTCGAGTTCCGCCGTCAGCGCCGCCATCACCGCCAGCGACAGCGCATTGGCCGGCGGATTGGCGAGCGTCAGGCGGAGCACGCCCTTGTCCAGCCTCGTGACAACAGGACCTTCGGCAACAGCCGGCTTGATGGTGACGATTTCAGCCGTTTTCAAACCTCTTCCCATGTCTCCAACCTCATCATTGGCCAGCGCATCGGATTCGCGGCCATGGAACAAAAGAACTAGCACGCTGCCGATTGAAGAACAGCCTTAAGGCGTGTTTTCTCAGGCCACGGCACATCCAGGAAAACGCCTATGCCCGCCCAAAACAATCTCAAGCCGGTGCTGACCGCGGCGCAGGTCAATGCGCTGATGGAGACCGTCTACCCGCAGCTCAATGACCAGTTCACCTTCTACGAAGCGATCGAGGTGTTTGCGGGCGGCTGCACGGTGCGCCTGAATGCCGACGAGCGGCATTTGCGCCCCGGCGGAACCGTTTCGGGCCCGTCGCTGTTCACGCTGGCCGACATTGGCGGCTATGTCTGCGTGCTTTCGCATGCCGGGCCCGATGCGCTTTCGGTCACCACCAATCTCAACATCAATTTCGTCCGCAAGGCCGAGGCCGGACCGATCGACGGCCATTGCCGCATCCTGAAACTGGGCAAGAGCCTGATGGTGTTCGAGATCGACATTGTCGCCGGACCGGACGGACACACGGTAGCGCACGCCACGGGAACCTACTCGATCCCGCCGAAGCGGCCTGATAATGTGGTAAAATAATACCTTTCACTCAAACCTTTGTTTCTGCTTTGTTTTGTCCGCCCTGTTGGTTTTCATCAGCCTTGACGTGATACCTCCCCCTCGCCTATAAGCCCTCACGGAACAGCGGCCCGCAAAGGCCGCCGTTTTGTTATTGGCGGCGAACGCTCGGCGTCAATCCAAGCAACAAGAAACGCCTTTCCTTGTCGTTCGTCGATGGGGAAGGTCCGAACCGAAAGCAACAATCCATGGCAACCTTTTCGCAGAAGCCTGCGGATGTGGTGAAGAAGTGGGTGCTGATCGACGCCGAGGGTCTCGTCGTCGGCCGTCTCGCCACTGTCATCGCCAACCATCTTCGCGGCAAACACAAGCCCACCTTCACCCCGCATGTCGACGACGGCGACAACGTCATCGTCATCAATGCCGACAAGGTGGTGTTCACCGGCAAGAAATTCACCGACAAGGTCTATTACTGGCACACCGGCCACCCCGGCGGCATCAAGGAGCGCACCGCGCGCCAACTGCTCGAGGGCCGTTTCCCCGAGCGTGTCGTCGAGAAGGCCGTCGAACGCATGATCCCGCGTGGTCCGCTCGGCCGTCGCCAAATGAAGAATCTCCGCGTCTATGCAGGCACGGAACATCCGCATGTCGCCCAGCAGCCCGTCACGCTCGACGTGGCCAAGCTGAACGCCAAGAACAAGAAGGTTTCGTAAAATGGCTGAGCTTTCCTCGCTCGCAGAACTCGGAACTGCCACCGGCAACACCAACACGCAGCCGGCTGCACCCGTCCATGTCCAGAAGCTCGACAAGTCGGGCCGCGCCTATGCCACCGGCAAGCGCAAGAACGCCATCGCGCGTGTCTGGGTGAAGCCCGGCTCCGGCAAGATCGTCGTCAACGACAAGGTGTTCGCCGAATATTTCGCGCGCCCGGTCCTGCAGATGATCCTCAACCAGCCGATCATCGCTGCCAACCGCGCCGGCCAGTACGACATCGTCGCCACCGTCATCGGCGGCGGCCTTTCCGGCCAGGCCGGTGCGGTGCGCCACGGCATCTCCAAGGCGCTGACCTATTACGAGCCGGCGCTGCGTCCCGTGCTCAAGAAGGGCGGCTTCCTGACCCGAGACAGCCGCGTCGTCGAGCGCAAGAAGTACGGGAAGGCGAAGGCCCGCCGCTCGTTCCAGTTCTCGAAGCGCTAAGCACTGCTTCAGCTCCAGACAGTCGAAACGGCCGCCTCCGGGCGGCCTTTTCTTTTGGTGAACCTGGCCCAAATTTAGGAACGATCGGCCGGTACCTTGATGAAGTCGATAAACGCCCGCAACGGCGCCGGCACGAGACGCCGGCCGGGATAATAGAGGAACGGCCCGGGGAAGCTCTGCCACCAAGGTTCGAGGACGGGTTCGAGCGCACCGCTCTCAAAGTGAGGGCGAAGCCAGTCCTCGAACAGGCTGACAATGCCGGTACCGGCGATGGCTGCAGCGACGGCGAGATCGGCCGCTCCGCCCAGGGTCACGAGAAGCGGCCCCTTCGGATCGACCCGCACCACCTCGCCGTCGCGCTCGAATTCCCATGGCGGCATTGCCCCGCTGGCGAAGCGGCCGCGCAGGCAGGCGTGGCCGAGCAGGTCGCGCGGGTGTTGCGGCCGGCCATGGCGATCAAGGTAGGCAGGGCTGGCGGCGGTGGCAAAGCACTGCAGGCGCGGTCCGATCGGCACCGCGATCATGTCCTGTTCCAGCCGCTCGTCGTAACGGATGCCGGCATCGCAGCCTGCCGCCAGGACGTCGACAAAGCTCTCCTCGGCAATCACCTCCAGCCGGATGCCGGGATAGGCAGCGAGAAACCCCGGAACGATGCCGGGCAGCACCAGCCGCGCTGCGCTGACCGGCACATTGAGGCGCAACGTACCTGCCGGCCTGTCGCGGAAGCCATTCACAACGTCGACGGCCGATTCCACCTCGGTCAAGGCTGGGCCGAGCCGAGCCAGCAAGCTCGCGCCCGCTTCGGTCAGCACGACGCTGCGGGTCGTCCTGTTGAGCAGCCTGACACCGAGCTGCGTCTCGAGGCGGCGCACCGCCTCGCTCAAACCCGACGCACTGCCGCCGCTGGCGCGGGCGCCATCGCGAAAACCCTTGGCCCGCGCTACCGCCACGAAAGCGTTGAGGTCTCCGAGGTCGATCTTCATTGTTCGACATTCCGTACAGCCCGTGCGGAATGTACCCAATTATCGTGAGATCGGACAGCGCCTATCTCAACCTCAACTGAACGGAGATAGACCATGTCCAGCATTGACCTTTCCGGCACGTTCACTCTCGGCGACCGCACCGTGAAGCGGCTCGGCTACGGCGCCATGCAGCTCGCAGGACCCGGCGTCTTTGGTCCGCCCAAGAACCATGGCGCGGCATTGGCCGTGCTGCGCGGAGCTGTTGCGCGCGGGGTCAATCACATAGACACCAGCGATTTCTACGGCCCGCACGTCACCAATCTACTCATCCGTGAAGCGCTCGCGCCCTATTCCGACGATCTGACGATCGTCACCAAGATCGGTGCCCGTCGCGGCGCGGATGGCTCGTGGCTCCCGGCCTTCTCGCCCGAAGCGCTGACGGAGGCGGTGCACGACAATCTGCGCAATCTCGGGCTCGACGTGCTGGACGTCGTCAATCTCAGGATCATGTTCGACGCGCATGGCCCCGCCGAAGGCTCGATCGAGGCGCCGTTCACTGTGCTGGCCGAGCTTCAGCGACAGGGCCTGGTGCGTCATATCGGGCTCAGCAATGTCACGCCGGCACAGATCGAAGAGGCGCAACGGATCGCCAGGATCGTCTGCGTCCAGAACCAATACAATCTGGCGCACCGGGGCGATGATGTCTTGATCGACAAACTCGCCCGCGACGGTATCGCTTATGTGCCGTTCTTTCCGCTCGGCGGCTTCAACCCGCTGCAGTCGTCTACCCTGTCCGGCGTCGCTCAGCGCCTGGGCGCCACGCCGATGCAGGTCGCGCTCGCCTGGCTGCTCGGTCGCGCGCCCAATATCCTGCTCATCCCCGGCACGTCTTCCGTTGCGCATTTGCGGGAGAATCTTGCCGCGGCCGAACTTGAACTGCCGGAGGATGCCGCGAGGGAGTTGGACGGCGTGGCGATGGCGGTATGAGGATTGGCGAAAGCGGCAACGAGCCAATCTCGCCATGATCGACAGGCTGGCGGGACAGCGCCCCCCTCTGCCCTGCCGGGCATCTCCCCCACAAGGGGGGAGATTGGCAGCTTCGCGGACAGCGCCCTTTTTGCAAGGTTGGTGGTTGGCGAAATCAGTGATGAAGGCCAATCTCCCCCCAAGTGGGGGAGATGCCCGGCAGGGCAGAGGGGGGCGCGAAGGATCGCTACAGAGCGCTTTTATTCTGAGCCGCTGCATTCTTCGGCGGATGTCACGGAATGGATCCCAGGGTCTGCAGCGCGTCGCTTCGCTCCTTGCTCCGCCCTGGGATGACGAAGGCATGGTGGCCTGTGGCTAATCCCCAGCGTCAGAGATGGTGGTTGCAGGCCGGCCGGCAGCGCGACCGCCGGTCAAAGAACCAAATCCACGGCGCAGAGGAACTAGTTGATGCTCGCCGTATTCGCCGGCTCCGCCGGCCGCGCCGCATCCGAATAGGGCACGCGATAGCCGTTTGCCGCCAGCCAGTCGATCGCCGCTTTCGGCTCATCGGTCTGGATGATGGTGGCGCCGCGCTCGGCCCAGAAGCCGTAGGTCTCGCGCGGCAAGCTGGCGAACACCGCCAGTTCATCGCCGCGACCGCCGGCAAGGAAGCCGCCCGGCTTGTTGACGATGGCGTAGGTATTGGCCCAGATGTGCCAGTCGCCCCTTATCGCCGCGGCGCGCATGCGCGGGCTGAACAGCGGACCGCCGGTCTCGGTCAGCGTCTCCGCGCCGTCCCGCCAGTTGATCATCTCGACCGCGCGCGGCGAAAAGGCGCCGCTGACTTTCTCGGCGAAACCGGCGTCGCGAACCGCGTCGTCGGCAATGATCGGCATGAATTGGAAACCGCTGCCGATTGCACCCATGGCTGCCTTGACAGTGGTGATCCTGGCCGGGTTCCACAGGTTCTCCTTGACGATCACCTGTTCGGCCATGCCAAGGTCACGCGCCACCGCGATCATGCCGGCCAGGCTGTCGACGTCGAGCTTGTTGTCGATGTTGACGAGGATCCTGTCCCTGGTCGCCATCAGCATCTCGCGCAGCGTCGAAACCGGCTCGTCGGTGACGGCGCCGGTGCCCTCGATCACCAGCCTGCAGGTTTTGAGTTCGGCCAGCGTGCGCTTGACCACCTCGCCCCTGCAGTTCGTCGTGCGGTCGAGCCAGCTGTCATGCATGACGACGAACTCGCCGTCCTTCGAGCGCCTGACATCGACCTCGACGATTTCGGCGCCAAGCGCGATCGAGGCCTCGAGGGCGGCGATCGAGTTTTCGGCAAAGAGCGTCTTGCGGGCCTGCAGGCTGCCGGCGCGGTGTGCCGCCACCATGACATGGTCGCGCCACTGGTTGGCGTGTTCGAAACGGTCGAGAATCTGCTTGGCGCGTGTTTCGCCAGCCAATGCCGAGCCAGTGAGCAGCACCGAGGCGGCGGCAAGCACAAGTTTCAGCCAGGTCGTTCGCATGAGAATCGCTCCTACCGGATGCAAACCCGGATAAGCGACGCGCGTGACAGCCCAGTGAACGAAGCCGGCTTCGCAAATGCCGGAAAGTGAGGTCAATGCCGGCTGAAGCGCCTGTTCTTCAATTCGAACGACGCAATCGACTTGCCGAGATCAAGTACCGCCGTCCTGGCGGTCGGTGGCCGGCTTGGCGTGCTGAAATCTGCTGCGTTCCCCGGCTGACAACCATCCCGCGTAAGGACGGCTGGCTACTTTCGGTTGTATTCATGCATATCTACGCAAATTCCGGGTTGGCCATGCGGGCTCACCTGGCAAGCAAGAAGTTGTGACCGAGCTCGAACGGCCATGGCCCTCGGAAGGGGTCGCATTTCCTGGAATTATATCCAATAAGGTTGCGCCTCGACGCACAGGAGATCGCTTCATGCCGAACACCAACATCGACCACGCCTTCACCGCCCGGGCCAGGACGGGTGCGTCCTTCGAGCCGACCTATGCCGGCGCGCTGTCGTTCATGCGACGCAAATACTCGAAGGACGTGAAGGGCGCGGACGCGGTGGTGTGGGGCATCCCCTTCGACGCCGCCGTCACCAACCGGCCGGGCGCGCGTTTCGGACCGCAGGCGATTCGCCGCGCCTCGACCATCCTCGACAACGACCCGCAATACCCATTTTCGCGCGATCTGTTCGAATATCTCGCCGTGGTCGACTATGGCGATTGCCTGCTCGACAGCGGAAACCACCAGAAGACGCCGGGGACGATCGAGCGCGAGGCGGCAAAGATCCTGAAATCCGGCGCCTTCCTGCTATCGCTCGGCGGCGACCATTTCGTCACCTGGCCGCTGCTCAAGGCGCATGCCGCCATCCACGGTCCGCTGGCCCTGGTGCAGTTCGACGCCCACCAGGACACCTGGCCGGACGACGGCAAGCGCATCGATCACGGCTCCTTCGTCGGCCGTGCGGTCAAGGAGGGGATTATCGATCCCGACCGTTCGATCCAGATCGGCATCCGCACCCATGCGCCTGACACCTTCGGCATCAAGATCCTGTACGGCCACGAAATCGAGGACATGCGGGCGTCCGATATCGCCTATGCCATCGTCGACCGCACCGGCGGCAAGAAGGCCTACGTCACGTTCGACATCGATTGCCTCGACCCGGCCTTCGCGCCCGGCACCGGCACACCGGTCGCCGGCGGGCCGTCCTCGGCAAAGATCCTGTCGGTGCTGCGCCAGATCAATCAGCTCGATATCGTCGGCGCCGATGTCGTGGAGGTTGCGCCGGCCTATGATCACGCCGATATAACGGCAATTGCCGGGTCGACGGTGGCCATGCACTATCTCGGGCTGCTGGCGGAGCGAAAGGCCCGGCTCGAAGAGCTGAACAACGGCAATCACATTGTTGCCGGATTGAACCAGGCAAGTGGCATATAATTTCGAACTATCAGGGAGTTCAGGCAGGCAAATGAAACCGAAAATCTTCATCGACGGCGAGCACGGCACCACCGGTCTCCAGATCAGGGCGCTGCTTGCCGAGCGCGGCGACCTGGAGATCATCTCGATTCCGACCGAGCGCCGCAAGGAACCGGCAGCCAGAGCCGAGTTCCTCAACGCCGCCGATGTCGCGATCCTGTGCCTGCCGGACGCAGCCGCGAAGGAAAGCGTCTCGCTGATCAGCAACGACACGACAAGGGTTATCGACGCCTCGACGGCGCATCGCGTGGCAGAAGGTTGGGAATATGGTTTTGCCGAAATGGACAAGGCTCAGGGTCGCAAGATCGCTTCGGCGAAGCGCGTCACCAATCCAGGCTGCTGGCCGCAAGGGCCGATCGCGACGCTGAGGCCGCTGGTGGCGGCCGGGCTGTTGCCGGCGGATTTTCCGGTCACCGTCAACGGCATTACTGGCTATTCGGGCGGCGGCCGGCCGATGATCGAGGACTATGTCGCCAAGGGCGAGGATGCCTCGGAATTCCTGCCCTACGGGCTGACCCTGCAGCACAAGCATGTGCCGGAGCTCAGGACCTATGCGAAGCTGTCGCATGATCCGATCATGCAGCCGGCGGTCGGCAATTTCGCGCAAGGCATGATCACCGTGGTGCCGCTGCAGCTCGGCGGCCTCGACTATGTGCCGACCGGCGCCGAGCTTCATGCGGCGATCGCCGACCATTTCGCCGCCATCGATGGCGGCGTGGTCGAGGTGGCGCCCTATGCGCATCTGGAGCGCGTGCCGGAGATCGATCCCGAAGTCTACAACGGCACCAACCGGATGATGCTCCATGTCTTCGCCAACGACGACAGGGCCCAGGCGCTGCTGTTCGCCGTCTACGACAATCTCGGCAAGGGCGCCTCGGGCGCTGCCGTGCAGAACATGGATCTGATGCTCGGCCTCAAGAACTGAATGGACGCGCCGGCATTCCCAGGCCGCTGGAAGGTCGACGCGCCAGAACTGATTGCCGAGACGTTCAGCAGCCGCATCTGGAAGGTTGTTCGCGAGGACGGCTCGCCGGCGATCGTCAAGGCGCTCAAAGCTTTCGACGACGTCGAGGACGAGTTGCGGCGAGCATTTCCTCGCCTGGCGGCGCGGCGAAGGCGCGGTACGGCTGCTCGGCCGCGACGGCCACTGCATGCTGCTCGAATATGCCGGTGAAACCTTGCTGTCACAGGTTCTCGCCGAGCAGGGCGACAATGCCGCCACAGCAATCGCGGCCGAAGTGATGGCAAGACTGTTCTCGCCATCCGACCACCCTGCCCCACCAGACCTTCAGCCGTTGCGGGTGCGGTTTTCCAGTCTGTTCAACAAGGCGAAGATCGATCGCGACGCCGGCGAAAAGAGCTTTTACGTCGAAGCGGCTGCGACCGCGGAACGGCTGTTGGCCAATCCTGTCGAGGTGCTGCCGCTGCATGGCGACCTGCATCACGACAACATCATGCTGGGAGCGCGCGGCTGGCTGGCGATCGACCCGAAGGGCGTTCTCGGCGATCCCGGCTTCGACGCGGCGAACATGTTCTACAATCCGCTCGGCCGCGACGAGCTTTGCCGTGATCCCCGGCGGATTGCCGACATGGCCGAGATTTTCGCCAGAACGCTCGGCCAGACGCCGCCAGCCATTCTGGATCACGCCATCGCCTATGGCTGCCTGTCGGCGTCATGGCATCATGAAGACGGCAATGCGGTCGAGGAAAGCCGCGAATTGTCCATTGCCACGGCGATCAGGACGGTGCGGCTCAGCCTCTGACGGCGATCTGGTTGGGCATGGGATAAGCGCCCTTGGTGCCGCGCCAATGCGCTGCGGCAAAGCCCAACAGGACAAGCGCGAAAGCCTGATGCGTCAGCGCCATGTGCAGCGGCACCTGCATCAGCAGCGTGCCGATGCCGATCAGAGCCTGCAGCAGCACCAGCACAAACAGCAGCGTCGCGCGGCGCGCATGGGTGGTGCCGGGCTGGCGCCGGTGCGTGGCGATCATGTGCCAAAGTGCTGCGACGAAAATAGCGTAGGCGCCGAGCCGGTGGATGAACTGGACCGTCTTCGGGCTCTCGAAGAAGTTGCGCCATGCCGGCTCGAGGATCAACAGGTCGCCGGGGATGAGCTTGCCGTCCATCAGCGGCCAGGTGTTGTAGCTCAGGCCGGCATCGAGCCCGGCGACCAGCCCGCCGAAATAGATCTGGATCAGCGCCAGCAGCACCAGAAAGCCGGCCAGACGCTGGGTCGAGCGGTCGGCCGCGGGCTCGGAATGCGGGGCCAATCCACGCGCGACCACCATGGTCGCGGTGAAGATCAGCGCCGCCAGCGTCAGATGCGTCGCCAGCCGGTATTGGCTGACGGAGACGCGGTCGACCAGCCCGGACGCCACCATCCACCAGCCGATCGCGCCCTGCAGGCCGCCGAGAAGAAGAATGCCCAATAATTTCGGACCAAGACCGCGTTCGATGCGGCGCGTCGCCCAGAAAAACACCAGCGGCACGGCGAAAACCACGCCGACACCGCGCGCCAGGATCCGGTGCAACCATTCCCACCAGAAGATCGACTTGAACGCTTCGAGGCTCATGCCCTTGTTGAGCTCGGCATATTGCGGGATCTGCTGGTAGCGCTGGAATTCCTCCTGCCATTCGGCGTCGTTGAGCGGCGGGATGATGCCGTGGATCGGCTTCCATTCGGTGATCGAAAGGCCGGATTCGGTGAGCCTGGTGGCGCCGCCGACCAGCACCAGCACAAACAGCACCAGGAGCACGACGTAGAGCCAGCCGCGCACCAGCGCCCGGTTGCGCAGGTCGCGGTCGCGGGTCACGAAAGGCGCGGCAGCTATGGCAGCCATGGTCTTGTCCCGGCAGGTTGCAGTCGCGGATTGGTGAACCATCGCAATCCAACTGGCAAGACCGGACAGCGCGGCACGCCGTCGCGCCGCTTCTTGGCTGTTGCGTGCCTCTTCCGTTGGGCCTAAGCGATAGGGATCAACCGGATCGCGAAATGCCCATTCGCCTGAAAAAGCTGATCGGAACAATCCTGCTGGTGGCGCTGGTCATCGTCTATGCGCTGGTCGCATCGATCGTGGCGGTTGCGCAACTGGCGGAATCGGGACCGTGGGCGCATTTCCTGTTCTTCCTGCTCAGCGGCATGCTCTGGGTGCTGCCGGCCATGGGCATCATCAAATGGCTGATCCTGGAGCCGCCGCGGCCGAAGAACTGAGGTTTGCTCGCCGCCGCGGTGAAAGTCTGACGCTTGCTACCCGACGTGTAGGGCAGCTCAGGATGGTTTTCTGCCTTCCGTGTCGCCGATCGGAACGCACAGGTAGCGCCAGAGTGGTTATTGCCGAACCACTACTCAGACGTCCCGTTTGGGGGGCGAAGCGGAGTGGCAACTTCTGGCTTCCGAAAAACGATTGCAGACCGACAGCTTTGGGTCCGGGATCTTAAATAGCGGACCCTCAGCTCGGTGGGAAAATTGTCGTGACGTGATCCGATCCGGTCGTTCCGGGATGGGTAAGCTCGGCCGTCCAGAAGCAGCTCGAAGCCGCCACTGACAGAAGCCGAAATAAGGCGTATGAATGTTTATCGCTGGCTAGCGCGCTCTAGCTCACAAGCCTTCGGGCGCGCCGACAAGATGTCACCCTCTGCCGGATTTCTTTGCTCGATTCCGGTCCATTTTCGCGGTTCGGAGAGCGTTCTGATGCAGATCATCCAAAGCCGCCGCCGCTTTCTGGCCGGCCTCTCGGCAGCCGGTGCTGTCGGCGTCGTCGGCGCCGCGACCCCGGCCAGCGCCGAGCCGCCGCCCGAGACCAGCCGGATTCGTCTGAGCAAGACTTTCGGCATCTGCCTCGCACCGCAATTTGTCGCGGAGGATCTGCTGTATGCCGAGGGTTTCACGCATGTGGATTATGTCGAGACCCAGCCTGGCACTGTGATGGCGACAGACACAGCGAGCGGCAAGATCGATTTTGGCCTGAACTTCGTCGCGCCCACGATTGTCGCCGTCGATCAGGGGCACAGGCTGACACTGATGGGCGGCGTTCATCCGGGCTGTTTCGAGCTGTTCGTCCAGCCAGGCATCGACAGCATCCTCCAACTCAGGGGCAGGAAAGTCGGTGTCCAGGCACTCGGATCCAGTCCGCATCTATTCATCGTCAGCATAGCGGCCCATGTCGGGCTGGACCCGGTGCGCGACATCGTTTGGGTGAGCGATCCCGACGTGAAGCCGAAGGAATTATTCCTGCGTGGTGATGTCGATGCCTTTCTCGGCTTTCCGCCGGAGCCGCAGGAGCTGCGCGCCAAGGGGGCTGGCCGCGTCCTCCTCAACAGTGCACTCGATCGGCCGTGGTCGCAGTATTTCTGCTGCCTGCTGGCCGGCAATCCCGGCTTCGTCGCCGCCAATCCCGTCGCGTCGAAGCGGGTGATGCGTGCCATTCTCAAGGCAGCCGATCTGTGCGTGGCCGACCCCGCCATGGTCGCGCGCCGTCTCGTCGAGGGAAAATTCACCGCTAATTATGACTATGCGCTCCAAGCCCTTGGCGAGGTCCCCTACAAGCGGTGGCGGGACTATGACGCGGAAGACACGGTGCGCTTCTATGCACTGCGCCTGCGCGAGGCCGGCGCTATCGCCGCGAGTCCCCAGGAGATCATCGCCAAGGCCACGGATTGGCGCTTCCTCAATGAGCTCAAGCGCGAGTTGAAGACATGAATATGTGGCCGGCACGCGTCTTGTTATTGGCCCTGCTCATTGCTTGGCCGGCGCATTCACATGACGCGGCGCCTGCAGGCTGACGGCCCCAAGTGCGATCAGAAGGCCGACGATCGACAAGAATGCGATTGGGCGCTGGCGCAATCATCAGAAACCGTTCGTCGTGTGCTGAGCGGGGTCAATAATCAAACAAATGAAGCTGACCAGGCTGTAGCGCAAGATCGCAGCTTATCGCCAGGTTCGGCACGACACGACAAACCAGCTCTACAGCATCGCGACCGCGCTTTTGCTTCAGGACGACAGGGTGCTGAACACGGCCCTCCGCCAGCTCAGCCGGTTTGGGTACGACCTTGACCGCATGGAGCTCGTCGCTACGCAAGATGCGGAACTATTCGGGCAAGTCCGACAGGACTACGACCGGTTCACAGACGAAGTGACGCATGTGGTATACCTTGTCCCGCGCGGTACATACGGACGAGGCGCGCAGGCGCAAATGGCCCAGATCGTCCCATTGGCCAACGGACTTGAGCTTAAGATCGAAACGCATCTTCCCAGATGGCGGCAAGTCTCTTGGGACTCAACGTCGATGACTCGATCCGGCCGCGCGGTAAACTCGAAGTGGCATTCGCAACCGCGCAAACGGTCTCCTGGCCGCGAGACAGTGGCAGGACCTTTGGCGGAGTAAGTTTTGCGCTCGCAACCAACGCAAATTGGGCGTATCGTGGCATATCGTCGATTGCTAATAGATGAGCCGACGACTGAGAGCGCAAGACTCCCGCATCGGACTGAGCGCGCTAGATCAACTACTCGTCGCGCTCACGAGACCACCTGCCTCTGCCGAAACCTCTTTTGCTCGGTTTCGGCCAGAATTGCCTTTTTGCAGTTCGGAAGAGAGGAGCGTTCCGATTCAGATCATGCAAACCCGCCGCCGATTCCTGGCCGGCGCTGCAATGACAGGCGCTGCCGGTATCGTCGGCCTTCCCGAGTCACTCCACGCGGAACCGCCGCTGGAAACGACCACGGTTCGTCTGCCGCGGTGGGTTGGTGGTTCCTACTGTTGGGCAGGCGCGTACATCGCCGGAGAACTGATGCGCGCAGATGGTTTCACCGACGTTCGCTACGTCGAAGCCGACAGAAGCGTCGACCAATCGGAATGGATCGCACGCGGTGAGACCGATTTCTCTGTGAACTTTCCACCGAACCAGATCGCGTCGATCGATGCCGGCGTGCCGATCAAGGTGCTGACCGGGTTGCACTCGGGATGCCTCGAACTGATCGCCAAGGAGAGCATCCGCAGCGTCGCGGATCTGCGGGGCAAGAGGGTGGGCGTGGATGGTTTCAATAACTCGCGACACGTGTGGCTGACTCTCATGTCCGCTTATGTCGGGCTCGATCCCGTGAACGATATCCAATGGGTCCTTACGGAAGACGCCACCCCGACGGAGCTCTTCGTCCAAGGAAAGATCGATGCATTCCTCGGCACGCCGCCCCAGCCGCAGGAGCTGCGCGCCAAGATGATCGGCCATACGATCCTCAACAATGCCGTCGACCGCCCATGGTCACAGTATTTCTGCTGCATGATCTCCGCGACGACGGACTACGTGAACAGGCACCCGGTGGCGACCAAACGGGTCTTGCGATCCATCCTCAAGGCTGCCGACCTCTGCGTGTCGGATCCGCAGTGGGTGGCCCGGCAGATGGTCCATCGCGATTTCGTCCCGTCGTATGACTACGCGCTGCAAACGCTAAAGGATATCCGGTACGACCGCTGGCGAAACTTCGATCCTGAAGACTCCCTGCGGTTCTACACACTGCGCATGCAAGAGACGGGCATGATCAAATCGAGCCCGCAACAGATCATCGCCGACGGAACGGACTGGCGCTTCCTCGAAGAGTTGAAGCGTGAGCTGAAAACCTGATCCCATTTGTCTCAAGGGGAGACGTAGACATGCAGTTCATCCAGAACCGCCGCCGTTTCCTAGCCGGCGCTGCGGCCGCCAGCGCCGCGGGCCTCATCGGCACCTCGACACCCGCCTGGGCTGAGCCGCTGCCGGAGACCACCTCGGTCCGCCTGCCGCGGTACATCGGCGGCGCCTATTGCTGGGCGGGCCTGTACCTCGCCGGAGAGATGCTGCGCGCCGAGGGGTTCACCGATCTCCGCTACGTGCAAGGTGACAAGAAGGTTGATCATTCGGCGTGGATCGCAAACGGCGAGACGGATTTCAGTGTGAACTACGTGCCGATTCATCTGGCGTCGATCGATGCAGGAGTGCCGATCAGGGTACTAAGCGGACTGCACTCCGGGTGCCTCGAACTGATCGCCAACGACAGCGTCAAAGGCATCTCGGACCTGCGGGGAAAGCGGGTTGGGGTCTTTACGCTTGATTCGCCGCAATACGTGTTGGTTTCTCTGATGGCCGCCTATGTTGGGCTCGATCCCGTCAACGACATCGAATGGGTCATCGAAGAGCACAATTTTGCGGAAGGCTTCGTCGAAGGAAAGTACGATGCAGTGCTCGGCCAACCGCCCCGCACGCAGGAACTT
Organism: Mesorhizobium sp. WSM4837; assembly: GCF_055811435.1. Lineage (NCBI taxonomy): Bacteria > Pseudomonadati > Pseudomonadota > Alphaproteobacteria > Hyphomicrobiales > Phyllobacteriaceae > Mesorhizobium > Mesorhizobium sp. WSM4837. The sequence continues at coordinate 100,519 of NZ_JBVVQE010000011.1, read as the reverse complement.
CGCTCCAGGAAAGTAGGCCACACGATCCTCAACTCGACCACCGACCCGCCCTGGTCGCAGCATTTCTGCTGCATGATTTCCGCGACTGCGGATTATGTCGACAGGTATCCGGTGGCGACGAAGCGCGTGCTCAGGGCCATTCTCAAGGGCGCCGACCTCTGTGTCTCAGATCCGTCATGGACTGCAGGGCAGATGGTCGATCGAGGTTTCGTCCCCAGCTACGAACTCGCGCTGCAAACGCTTGCCGACATCCGGTACGACAGATGGCGGGATTTCGATGCCGAAGCCTCGATGCGCTTCTACGCGCTGCGCATGTACGAAACGGGCATGATCAAGTCGAGCCCGCAAGAGATAATCGCCACCGGAACGGATTGGCGCTTTCTCGATCAACTAAAGCAGGAGTTGAAGACGTAGGCGATCGCCGACACGCCGTGCCCCATCAGGGAAGGAGAGGCTAATGCAGATCATCCGGAACCGCCGAGCTCAAGCGTGAGCTGAAGACGTAGAACTATCGCCGACACGCGGTGCCTTTTTCAAGGGAAGGAGAGACTCGTGCAGATTGTCCAGAACCGTCGCCGTTTCCTCACAGGCCTGTCCGCGCTCGCAGGTGCGGGCCTTGTAAGGGGCCGCAACGCGACCGCCGCCGAAGCGGCACCTGAAACCACGGTCGCCCGCTTTGCGGCGGCGCCTGGTATCTGCATCGCTCCGCAGTACGTCGCCGAGGATCTTATCCGCGCAGAGGGGTTCTCGGATTTCGGCTTCGTGGCCGCCGAGGCCGGCATCGCCCAGACCGAGATGCTGGCGCGCGGCGACATCGATTTCGGCATAGACTTTGCCACGGCCCTAATCATTCCGGTCGACACTGGCGCCCCGATCAAGGTGATCTCCGGAGTACATGTCGGCTGCTACGAGTTGTTCGGACGGGAGGACATCAAGAGCATCGCGGATCTCAAGAGCCGCAAAGTCGGCGTCGGCGGCAATCTGTCGTCGGATCCGCATATCTTCGTCAGTGCGATGGCGACCTATGTCGGCCTCGATCCGCAACGCGACATCGAATGGATCGTCGGCGAAGCAAAGCCGGCGGAGCTCTTCGCCGAAGGCAAGGTCGACGCCTTCCTGGCTTTTCCGCCTGAGGCTCAAGACCTCCGCGCTCGCAAAGTCGGTCACGTCATCCTCGACAGTTCCAAGGACCGGCCGTGGTCGCAATATTACTGCTGCATGCTGGCGGTCAATGCCGCCTATGCCGAGAAAAATCCAGCTGCCACCAAGCGCGTCATCCGGGCCATCATCAAATCGGCCGACATCTGCGCGGCCGAACCGGAACGGGTGGCACGCCTCCTGGTGGATGGCGGACACACCGAACAATACGACTACGCCGTGCAGTCGCTCCGCGAGCTCCCATACTCTAATTGGCGCGACTTCGATCCCGAGGACACGATGAGGTTCTTCTCGCTGCGGCTGCATGAGGCCGGGATTGTCAAATCGAGCCCAAACGAGATCATCGCGAACGGCACGGATTGGCGCCTTTTCAACGAGGTCAAGCGCGAGATGAAAACGTGAGCGAGTGGCCGGCGCGCATCTTGCTGCTGGTGCTGATGGCCGGGCCGGCACACGCGCACGACGCGCCGCACGACGAGCGCCTGCCGACGATCGGACAGGCGCCGGACTTTACCTTGGTATCGCAGGACGGTGTGCGAGTGTCGCTGCACGACTTTCGCGGCAAGGTGGTCGCCGTCTCATTCATCTATACGTACTGTACCGATGTCTGCCCCATGCTGACCGCCCATATGGCCAGCGTGCAGGAAAAGTTGGATAGTGCATTCGGACCCAAAATCGCCTTCGTTTCGATCACCGTCGACCCGGAGCGCGATACGCCCGATGTCCTGAAGGAATATGCGCAGAGTTTTGGCGCCGACCTGAAGGGCTGGTCCTTTCTTACCGGTGATCCGGCGGTCGTCCATGAGGTGGGACGGAAATACGGGGTCATCGCGAAGAAGGCGGCGAACGGAGAAATCGACCATACCTTGTTGACGTCGCTCGTGGACCCCGGTGGCATCTTGCGAGTACAGTATCTTGGTGTCCGGTTCGACCTGGAGGAGTTCCGGGATGACCTTCTCAGCCTCTTGGACGAATCCAAATAGCATAACGAACCGGCTCGTTGGCTGGGTTGCCCGGCTGCCGGCGCGCGTCCAGACCAAGCTCTTGATCGCGTTCCTGTCGATCGTCGGCCTGCTGATCGTGCTCGGGGCCGTCGGGTTGCAGGTGCTGAGTGGGGTGAACGATCAGACCAACGAGCTGATCAAGCTGCAGCGCAGGATCGCGGCCTACCGCCAGGTACAGCACGATACGACCACCCAGCTCTACGGCATCTCCACCGCCCTGTTGCTTCAGGACGACAGGATGCTGGATGCGGCGCTGCGCCAGCTCAATCAGTTTGGCTACGACCTCGACCGCATGGAGTTCGTCGCCAAAGCCGAGGTGGAAGTGCTTGGCCAGGTCAGGCAAGAGTACGAGCGGCTGACGGCCGGGGTGACGCACGTGGCAGAGCTCGTCCGCGCCGGCCGCACTGAGGAGGCGCGCAAGGTTCAGCTTGATGAAATCATACCGTCGGCTGATAGCCTAGAGCGGCTGACAAACCAGCTGGTCAACATGGCCGAAGCCGACATGGTGGCGGCCATCGAAATGACCGAGGGTGCGTACGGCACGTCCAGACTGATCGTGGTCTCGTTCGCGGTGGGCAGTATCCTGCTGGCGTTGGGGCTCGGCTACATTATCTCCTGGTCGTTGATCGAACCGGTCAAGAAGATCGAGACGCGTCTCAGCCAGATAGCGGCCGGCGACTTCGCCCAACAGGTTGCCGTCGCCAATCGCGACGAACTTGGAGTACTCGCCGCTAACGTCAACCAGACTTCCGACCGTCTGGGGCGCCTGTATCAGGAGATTGAGACGCGCACCCAGCAGCTCGACGAAGCCCTTCAGCAGCAGACAGCCACCGCAGACGTTCTGAAGGTCATCAGCCGCTCTACCTTCGATCTGCAGGTCGTGCTCGATACGTTGGTGGAATCGGCTGTCAGGCTCTGCCGTGCCGACAAGGGTGGTATCGTGCAGTCGCTGGATGGCGTATTCCGCTATGTGTCGGCGCATGGCTACCCGCCCAGTTTCCGTGCTTATGTGGACGCCAATCCAACTCCGGCCCTTGCCGCAGGCCGAGGCTCCGCCGTAGGGCGCGTAATCGAAGAACGGCGGATCGTCCAAATCGAAGACGTGACCGCTGATCCGGACTACCGCGTTGCCTTGATCGCCGAGGCAGGCGGCTTCCGCACCGTCCTCGCTGCCCCGCTGTTGCGGGAAGGTGATCTCGTTGGCGTATTCGTCATGACGAGGGTTGAGCCGCAACCTTTCAATCCCAAGGAGATCGCCCTCGTCGAGACATTCGCCGACCAGGCCGTGATCGCCATCGAGAATGCGCGGCTCTTCGAGGCGGTGCAGTCACGGACTCGCGAGCTTGCCGCGTCTGTTGGTGAGCTCGAGGCTCTTGGTGAGGTGAGCAAGGCGGTCAATTCGACGCTGGATCTCGACACGGTGCTGAAGACGATCGTTGCCAAGGCGGTCCAGTTGTCGGCAACGGATGCTGGCACCATCTACGTGTTCAGCAGCACGCGGCAGCAATTCCGTCCGCGCGCAAACTTCGGTATGAGCGATGAGCTTATCGCCGCAGTCTCGCACCAGACGATCGGGCTGCCCGACATGGGGATCGGCGACGCGCCCGGGCGCTGCATGCCGGTGCAGTTTCCCGACCTCAGCGAGGAGACCTCATCCTTCCTAGTAAGAAAGACGATCGTCGACGCCGGATATCGTGGTATCCTGATCGTTCCGCTGCTGAGGCCCAACAAGATCGTCGGTGCACTGGTCGTCAGGCGCCACAAGCCAGGTGCCTTCGATGAGCAAGTTGTCCACCTGCTGGAGACCTTCGCAGCCCAATCGGTGCTCGCGATCCAGAATGCCAAGCTGTTCCGCGAGATCGAGGAGAAAGGCCGGGAGCTGGAGGCAGCCAGCCGCCACAAGTCCCAGTTCCTCGCGAATATGAGCCACGAGCTCAGGACACCGCTCAATTCGGTCTTGGGCTTCACAGAACTGCTGGTCGACGGCATCTACGGCGAACTCCCCGACAAGGCAAAGACGACCGTCGCGCGCGTGCAGGCAAACGGCCGTCACCTCCTCGGGCTCATCAACGACGTACTCGACCTTTCCAAGATCGAAGCCGGCCAGCTCACGCTGGCGATTGAGGACTACTCCGTCGCGCAGATTGTTCGATCGACCTTTACGGCTGTAGAGCCGCTGGCACGAGCGAAGGGTCTTGAGCTTTCAACGACTGTTGCCGAGAACCTTCCAATCGGCCGCGGGGACGAACGCCGTTTGACGCAGGTCCTGCTCAATCTTGCAGGCAATGCCGTCAAGTTCACCGAAACGGGCGCGGTCGACATTCTTGCCGATGCGGTTGACGGGCACTTCGAGATGACCGTCCGAGACACCGGTCCCGGCATCGCGTCCAAGGACCAGGCTCTCATCTTCGAAGAATTCCAGCAGGTCGACAACAGCAGTACCAGGCAGAAGGGCGGTACGGGTCTTGGCCTGGCGATCTCGAAGCGCATCGTCGAAATGCATGGCGGAACCATAGACGTCGAGTCCGTGATTGGGTCGGGGTCGACATTCCGTCTGAAGGTACCAATCCGGGTGAATGAGGACGTGAGGGCCGCATGAGCAAACGAATCCTGATGGTGGAAGACACCGAGGACAACCGCCAGATCATCCGCGATCTCATTGCCACCACCGAATACGAACTGATCGAAGCGGCGGACGGCGCCGCCGGCATCGCTGCAGCCGGAGTGCACAAGCCAGACCTGATCCTTATGGACATTCAGCTCCCTGTGATTGACGGGTACGAAGCGGCTCGCCGCATCAAGGCCGACCCGGCGCTCCGGCACATTCCGATTATCGCCGTCACCTCCTATGCGTTGTCGGGCGACGAGGCGAAGGCCCTTGCTGCTGGGTGCGATGGTTACATTGCCAAGCCATTCAGTCCGCGTCAGCTGCTTTCCGAGATTCGCGGGTTCCTTTCTTGAGGGAGGCAGCGCCGTGCACGATCCGCCTCGCATTCTCGCGGTCGACGATACTCCGGAAAACCTCGAGATCCTGCGCATGCGCCTCGAGGCGAATGGCTACGAAGTTGCAACCGCCGCCGATGGTGAAGAGGGGCTTGCGAAAGCCCGCGAACTCACGCCGGATCTGATCCTGCTTGACATCATGATGCCGAAGCTCGACGGCATCAGTGTGGTACGCATGCTCAAGCACGATCATTCGCTGCGATCGATCCCCGTTATTCTGGTCACCGCGAAAGCCGACACGCGCGACGTGGTCGAGGGGCTGGACGCCGGTGGCGACGACTACCTGACTAAGCCCTTCGAGCACAGGGCGCTGTTAGCACGGGTGCGCTCGATGCTGCGCCAGAAGGCGCTTCACGACACTGTCGCGAGCCAAGCCAAACGCCTTGAGGACCAAGCCGCGCAGCTTTCCGACTGGAATCGCTCGCTCGAGCAAACCGTGGCTGAGCAGGTGACGGAGCTCGAGCGAATGGCGCGGCTTAGGCGGTTCCTGCCCGAGCAGGTCGCCGACCTCATCGTTGCGGCGGGCAATGGAGATGCGCTCTTGCAGAGCCACCGTCGCGAGGTGACCGTTGTCTTTTGCGATTTGCGCGGCTTTACAGCCTTCGCGGAGACCGCCGAACCCGAAGAAGTCATGACAGTTCTTGCCGAGTATCATTCCTGTCTTGGTGAACAAATTGTCCGCCACGAGGGGACTCTCGAGAGGTTCGTGGGCGACGGTATCGTCGTGGTTTTCAACGATCCACTGCCATGCGCCGACCACAGCGAGAGAGCTGTCTCAATGGCGGCTGCGATGCGCGACGCGATTGACGGGCACTCAGAACGATGGCGCAAGCGGGACTATTTGCTTGGCTTTGGGATCGGCATTGCCAGGGGCCACGCAACCATCGGGCGCATTGGTTTTGATCGGCGCTCGGACTATGCCGTCATTGGCACCGTGTCGAACCATGCCGCCCGATTGTGCGAGGCCGCCAAGTCCCGCCAGATTCTCGTTAGCCAACGGGTCCTCGGCGCTGTCGAGGCGCTGGTCGAATCCGTTCTTGTTGGCGATCTGACGCTGAAGGGTTTTCGCCGCCCAATGCCTGCCTATGAAATCGTGCGGTGGTTCGGTCGGCCAGACTAGCTTTAGATGCACTCCGGTCTCTTGCGGACGATACGACCCGTCGAACCGTCGGCACAAAGCATCCCAGCCACGATCGATCTCGAAACCGCCCGCAACGGGGGAGAAAGTGTGCGTTCTGCCAGTAGCAACCCGATGGCAGCCTATGTGATGGGTTTCGGATGCCGGCCATCCACGTGTTGGCTTGGCGCCGGTGCCGGCTACCGAAACCCATCACATAGGCTGCCCGCGCCCTTACCTCGTCTTCTCCGGCGGACGCATCCCGCTGCGCGGCATCGAGATGCACGGGACCTATTTCCGGCCCGACGTCTTGGTCGCGGGTGCGCTCGTCAAGAAGGGCTACCTGACCGTCGACGAGAGCGCGCAGGAATTCGTGGTCACGCCGGACGGCTGGAGCTTCGTCGCTGACACGCTGGAAGTCCTCGGGAAATAGCCGCAATGCAATACGCCCTGGTCGTGGTCGACAGTAGCGTCTTCAAGCAGAATTTCGACGCCTATCGCGAACTTCCGGCTCCGGAGTCCGACCTGGGTCAGGACCTCGTGTGGGAGAAACCGAGCGGCACATGCAAGGGACGATCGTCGGATGTGCGTCCGGGGCTTTCCGAGTGCAGGCTTGAGAACCCGGAGGCGACGAAGGCGCGCATCAGGGATGGCCCTCAGGGCTCTGTTCTTGCGGTCCACCGGAGTGTCTCACCACTAGATGGTGACGAGCATCTTTCCGGCGTTGGCCAGCGGCGTCGTCACGCCCGACAGCATCGTGCGGATATGGGCAACGCTCTGATAGCGACCGTTGACCGAAATACGCGGCAGCGCGTGCAGGAAACCGGCATGTTCGGCGCGCAGCACGCCGTGGCGTGTCGTCACCGCCGAGACATAGCCGGCGTCGCGGGCAAAGCCGACTTCGCGGTCACCAACGGCGCTGGCATAGCCATAGGGATAGGCGAAATGGCGCGGCGCCTTGCCAAGCTCGGCCTGCAATATGCCCCTGACGTCATCGACCTCGTGCCGAGCATCGGCTTCGGAAAGCCGCTTCAGATTGCGATGATTGACGGTGTGCGCGCCGATCGTCACCAGCGGATGCCCTGCCATGGCGCGGATCTCGTCCCAGTTCATCAACATGCTCTGGCGCGCGCCCAACTCGATACCGTTCGACCGCGCCAATTCGCGCAGCACCGCGCGCTGGTCCTCCTCGCGGACCTCCAGCGTCAGATAATCGTGCAGGCGCGCAAAGGCCTGGATTTTCTTGCCCGGGGTCGAGCAGTCGATCGTCACCGGACCGTTCGCTGTCGTCAAAACCAGCCGGTTGCGCGCGCTGACGATGTCCTCGACCACCTCCCACCATAGATCGGCGGCGCCGTTTATCAGCCCCGGCGCGACATAGATGGTGATCGGCGCGCCGTGCTTTTCCAGCACCGGCAGCGCCTCGGTCTTGTTGTCGCGATAGGCGTCGTCGGCGGTGATCGCCGCGAACTGGCCACCCTTGCCGCCGGCCTTGATGCGCTCGATCGCCTCGTCCAGGGTGACGAATGCATAGCCGTGCGCCTTCATGTCGGCGATGACAGCGTCGAGGAACTCAGGCGCGATGTTGAGATGCCGGTTGACGCTATCAGGCTTTTCCGGCGTGGCGGTGACCCGATGCAGCATCAGGACGGCGCCGATGCCGCCGACAAACGGCTTGGCCAGCGGGGCAAGACCGGTATAGCGCACGACATTGAGCGCCAGTTTCCGGATTGCCTCACCCCCGTCGATCATTCATTCACCTTTTGCGCCTAGGCTTATCCAAGCACGAAATGCGCCTATGCGCGCCCCAATCGCGGTGAATACGCCCTAAAGGATTGAGGTATGGTTGACGCCACCGCGTCATTTGACGGCAATCGGCTCGAGGCCATGCAGGCGGCGCCGCGCGCGTTGCCTGCGGATCATGCCGGCCTGTCGGTGTCGGTCGCTGACGGTGCGGCACTTGCGGCCTATGCCGAGTTCTGCGGTTCGGCGCTGTTCGCGCCGGCGCAGAGCCCGGCCTGGATCCTGAACTGGGCCAGACATGCCGAAGCGGACACCGTCTTGGCGACGCTGAGCGGCGACGGCCGGCCGGTTTTTTGGTTGGCGCTGGAAGTCACCAGCCGTGGTCCGTTACGCGTCGCCCGTTTCATGGGCGGCCGCCATGCCAACGGCAATTTCGCCGCCGCCGACCCGTCCTGGCTGACCAAGGCGGATGCTGCAGCAATCCGCTCGATGCTGGCGGCGATCGCCAGGGCACGGCCGGACATCGACCTCGTCGCGCTGGAACGGCTGCTGCCCGATCTCGACGGCATTGCCAATCCGCTTCTATCCCTCCCGCATTTTCCCAGCCCCAACCTGTCGCTGGCCGTAGACCTGGCGGGAGGTTTTGATGCGCTGCTCTCGCGCGCGAGCGGCAAGCGCAGGCGCAAGAGGCACCGCTCGCAGGCGCGCAAGTTTGGGGCCGTCGGCAGCCACCGCCGCATCGAGGCCCGGACGGCGGACGAGGTGAACAGGCTGCTCGATACGTTTTTCGAGATGAAGGAGTTCCGCTTCCGCAAGATGGGCATCGCCAACGTCTTCGGCGAGCCACAGGTTCGCGCTTTCTTCCGCGCCTTGTTCGTCGAAGCGCTTTCCGACGAAAAGCCGTCCTTCGTGCTGCATGGGCTCGAAGTCGCCGGCAAGCTTCGCGCCGTCACCGGATCGAGCCGCTCGGGAAAACGCCTGATCTGCGAATTCGGAGCGATCGCCGACGACGACCTTGCCCATACCAGCCCCGGCGACTTCCTGTTCTTCGACAACATCGAGGAAGCCTGCGAGAGCGGGTTCGATGTCTATGATTTCTCGGTCGGCGACGAACCCTACAAGCGGCTGTGGTGCGATATCGAGACCCGGCATTTCGAGGTCCTGATTCCGCTGACGGCAAAAGGCCGCGCGCTGGTGTTTGTCCTGCGGCAGGGCGCGCGCCTGAAAGCCTTCGTCAAGAACAGCCCTACGATCTGGAAGCTGACCAAGATGCTGCGCCGCAAGACGGCCGGACAGGCTGTGCCAGCAACGGGCGAAGACGACAGCTGAACGCTGCCGAGATTCCGGGACGTAAGTGATTTGGCTCCCCTATTACCGCCACGGCTGCAAACTCTGGTCGCCGACATAAGCGATGATGGTATCGCAGACGGCGTTCAAATCGCGCAGCACGTCGTCGTTCCAGAAGCGCAGCACACGAAAGCCCCTCGCCTTCAATTCGGCGTCTCGCTCCCGATCATAGTTTGAATCCGCATGCTGGCTGCCGTCGATCTCGACGATCAGCCTGGCCTCGGCGCAAACGAAATCGGCGATGAATCTGCCGATAGGAACCTGACGCCGGAATTTGATGCGGTCGAGCCTGCGTCCGCGCAGTTCGTGCCACAGGCGGTCCTCCGCCTCCGTTGACTCGCGGCGCATCGAGCGGGCGAAACGACGTTTGGTCGGAGCGACGGGCTGATGCGGCATCGGGCGAGATTACCCGGCCTTGGCGCGCGTCCAGCACCATCGTCACGCAAATCGCTGACGTTCGCGATTGGCTCCACCTTCTCCCCTTGTGGGAGAAGGTGGCCGAGCGAAGCTCGGTCGGATGAGGGGTGTTCCAGCTTGGCACCAACAGCGATCCGGCCAACACCCCTCAACCGTCTCGGCGCTGCGCGCCGATCCACCTTCTCCCACAAGGGGAGAAGGCAAGAGCACGCTATTGCCGCCACGGCTGCAAACTCTGGTCGACAACGTTCAAGAGAATTATCGAACTGTCTCAGGCGGCGGAGCGCCGTCCGGGTAGCGGCGTCCCTGGCGTCTGATGGCCGACCGGCGTCACCAGCGTCAGGTCGGGATAGCCGCTCTCGATCAGTTCGACGGCGGCCTGCGCCACCTCGTCGTTCGGCTCCAGCAGCGACAGGAAGACTTCTGTGCCCTCGCCGACAAGGCGGCTGATGCCTTGCGCGTCGGTGGGTCCGCATTCGACCACGACCAGATCGTAGGCGGTGGTCAGCGACTGCATGATGATCGGCAGCCGGTCGGCGGCGCGCATGGCGCGAACCGGATCGGCGTTGCCGACGGGAATGACGTGGCAGTCCGAATAGAGATCGGCATGGATCACGTCGCTGAACTGCGCTTCGGAGGCGAGCAGATCGGTGATGCCCGGGAAAAGCCTGCTGTCCAGCGTCGGCCGCGAAGCGGCGCCCGAAGCGGTGAGATCGAGCAGGAGCACGCGCAGGCCGGTGTCGGAAACCTCACGCGCCACCAGCACCGCCGAGGCGGCCGCCTCGTCGCCTTCCGGCGACACGAATATGGCGCGTGCCGCACCGCTTGTGATCAGTTTCTCCACCGCCTTGTCGATTTCGACCTCGCCAAGGCTGCGGCGCGCCGGCCCGACGTCGTCACCAGTTGCGGGGCCAGTTGCTGGCGCCGCGGCAGCCGCTTGCGGCTCTGCCTGGACTTCCGCCATCCGATCCCCAAGGTCTTCGATATCGGCCGATTCCTGATTGGGTGGCTCGTGATCGGGCGGTTCGTGATAGGACGGTTCGTGATTGGGCGGTTCGCGGGCAACCGGCATCGCGACCTGTTCGATCCGCTCGAAGCGGGCGCCGGCGGCCGGCCGCATGGCGCGACCCGAAAACAGCTCTTGCAGAAGCGTCACGATCGCCATGACCAGCAGCGAGCCGACGAAGGCCGCACCGATGATCGGCAGGATTTTTGGATAATAGGGTTGGGACGGCGCCACCGCGCGGGAAAAGACACGGGCGTCGACCGGCGGATAGTTGCTGTCCTTGCGCGAGGACGCCTCACGATAACGGGTGAGATAGGATTCGAGCAGCTGGCGCTGGGCGGTCGCTTCGCGCTGCAGCGCGTCCAGTTCGACCTGCTGGTCGCCGGCGCGCGCCGATGCGGCCTTTAGCGTGTTGACGTCGGCGACAAGCTGGTTTTCGCGGGCCTGGGCGGTCTGCGCCTGCGTCATCAGCCCTGTCATGATCTTTTCCGCCTCGTTCCGGATCTGGCGGTCGAGATCGGCAAGCTGCGACCTCAGCGCCCGGATTCGCGGATGATTGTCGAGCAAGGAGGTGGAAAGGTCGGCGATGTTGGTCTTGAGCTCGACCTGCCGCTCGCGCAGCCGCTGGATCAGTCCGGACGACAGCACCTCCGGTACCGCATCCAGCGAGCTGCCATTCTGCAGCGCCCTGCGCACGCTGTCGGCAGTCGCTGCCGCCGAGGCGCGATTGGCCCGCACCCGCGACAATTCGCTGGACAGTTCGGAAAGCTGTTGCGTGGCGAGCACCGAATTGTTGCCGCCCATCAAAAGATCGGACTGGGCGCGGTAGCTTGCCACCTTGGCCTCGGCATCCTTCACCCGCTTCGACAGGTCGGCGATCTCCGGCGCAAGCCAGTCGGTTGCGGCGGAATTCGATTCGATATTGGCATTGCCCTGGACGGAGATGTAGGCGTCGGCGATGGCGTTCGGGATTGCGGCGGCGAGCCGGGGATCTTCCGAGGAGAATTCGATGACGATAACGCGAGATTTTTCAACCCGATAGACGTTGAGCTTCTCACGCATCATCGTCAGCACGCGTTCTTCCGGCGGAATCTCGTTGGGGTCGCTCTTCAGGCCGGCGACGACAAGCAGACGGCTCAACGCCGGCATATCCGCCGTCTCGTCGAACTCGGGCAGCCGCGACAAATCAAGCTTCTGCGCCACCTGCTTGAGGATGTCGGTCGAGGAAATGACCTCGACCTGGCTGGTCACGCCTTCCTCGTCGAGTATAGGCTTGTCGTTGTCATTGGTGCCGTCGGGGCGCGTGTAGACCGATTCGCGCGTTTCGATCAAAAGCCGGGTTTCGGCCCGGTAATGCGGCGTGGCGAGCCAGGTGAGCGCGAACGCCAGGCCGGTTACAACCAGCGCGACGACAAGAATGCGCAGCCAATTCCTCGCAAGGCTGGCAAAGAGCTGCCTGAGATCGACGTCGACATCTGCGGCCGCGGATTGAACGGACATGCATCCTGCTCCGGTATTTTAGTCAGTATACACCGTAAACAAATATGGTAACTCAGCCGTTAATATTACGGTAAGCACCTCTCAGGTTTTACGCGCAAGCGGCAGCTAAAAGCACCGGAACCGGCCGTCTGTTGTCGGTTGCCATCGCTTGGGCCGCCCGCCTTTACCGGCCATTAACCCTAACCGGATGATAACGGGCCTCGATCTCCAGCGTTTGCCGCGGTGTAGCGGCGGCCAGTCGAAGGTACATGTCCGGTCATGAAAAGCACTGCTCCCCTGTTCCGTGCGCTGCTCGCCGTGTCATTGCTTGCCGGTTGCTCCAGCTACCGGCCGGCGCCGGCGGCCTTTCATAAAATGCTCGATCAGCCCTATCGCCTCGGCGCCGGCGACCGGGTCCGCGTCACCGTATTCGAGCAGGAAGGATTGACCAACGTCTACAGTGTCGACCAATCCGGCTATCTGTCCATCCCGCTGGTCGGCGCCGTGCCGGCGCGCGGCCACACCGCACAGCAACTCGAAGGCGAGATCGCCGACAAACTACGCCAGGGTTATCTCCGTGATCCGGACGTTTCGGTCGAGATAGACCGCTACCGGCCGATCTTCATCATGGGCGAAGTCGGTGCTGCGGGCCAGTACTCCTATGTTCCCGGCCTGACCGTGCAAAAGGCGATTGCCATCGCCGGCGGTTTCAGCCCGCGCGCCAACCAGGGAAGCGTCGACATCACCCGCGACATCAACGGCAAGGTCATGACCGGCCGCGTTGCCACCTCCGACCCGCTTCTGCCCGGCGACACGGTCTATGTTCGCGAACGCCTGTTCTAGACCACGTGGCGGACACACTCAGGATCGTCCACTGCTTTCGCTCACCTGTCGGAGGGATTTTTCGTCACGTTCGCGACCTGACCGAGGCGCAGGTCGCCGCCGGGCATGCCGTCGGCATCGTCTGCGATTCGACGACGGGCGGCGACTTCGAGGAACATCTGTTCGAACAGATGAAGGGCATAATGGCGCTCGGCATCCATCGCACGCCGATGCAGCGGCATGTCGGACCGGGCGACATCGCCTCGGCCTGGCGCACATTTGAGATCATCAAGGAATTGCGGCCGGACGTGCTCCACGGGCACGGCGCCAAGGGTGGCGCCTATGCCCGCCTGTTCGGCTCATTGTTGCGGGCATCAAGGTCTCGCGTAGCCCGCCTTTATTCGCCGCACGGCGGCTCTCTTCACTACGACGAGACCACCGCCACGGGGAAGCTGTTCTTCGCGCTCGAGCGGTTCATGGCGCGCTTCACCGACTATCTTCTGTTTGTCTCCGACTATGAAAGGCAGACCTATCGCAGGAAGGTCGGCGAACCACCGATCCCGAACAACCTTGTCTACAATGGACTGAGCGCCGCCGAGTTCGAGCCGGTGCGAACCGAGCCGAATGCGGCCGATGCCCTCTATATCGGCATGATGCGCGACCTCAAGGGACCGGACATCTTCATCGATGCGCTGGTTCTTGCCGGAACGCGGCTCGGCCGCCCGGTGAATGCGGTGATGGTCGGCGACGGCGACGACCTGCCGCGCTACCATGCGCAAGTGAAGCGGCTCGGGCTCGAAGGCCATATGCGCTTCCTGCCGCCGATGCCGGCGCGCAAGGCCTTCGCGCTGGCCGAACTGGTTGTTGTGCCCTCGCGCGCGGAAGCCATGCCCTACATCGTGCTGGAGACGCTCGCCGCCGGCAAATCGATGATCGCCACCGGCGTCGGCGGCATCCCGGAAATTCTTGGCGCCGGCTCCCCTGCCCTGATCCGGCCCGATCCGCGCGAGCTTGCCGACAAGATGAGCGCGGCGCTGGCCGACCCCGATGCCTATGGCAGGCTGATGCCCGATACCGCCGACCTCAAGGCGCGATTCGGCGCCGACGTGATGGCCGCCGCGATCGAGACGGCCTATTTCGCCGCGCTCAAGCGCAACCCGAAATGGGCGCTAACCCCAAAACGGCGCTGACTTCAAAGCTTCTCCAAAACCTATTGTTGTTTCAAGGGTTTCTTAGCTCTCTTTCGCTATTCACTTGCGTGAAGCTTTGCGGATGCATCATGAGCGACTTCGATCCCAAACGCCGCTTTTCGAAAGACGCGGTGCGCAATTTCAACGGCCCGGCCGGCGACGATAGCCCCGGCGGCATGAACGACGTCGCCCGTCAGGTGGCGTCGCAATACCGGCGCGACACCATGTCGCCGATCATGGTCAGCGGCGTCTTGCGGATGGTCGAATTCGCACTGCTGTTCCTGTCGGGCCTGTGCATCTATTTTTACTATGTCGGCTTCTTCAACCATCTCGCCTGGCAATATCCGCTGGCGATCGCCGCCGCTTCGTCGCTCGCCGTGGTGCTGCTCGATGTCACCGACTGCTACCAGATCGTCTCGTTTATGCGGCCGCTCGCCAATTTCGGCCGACTGCTGATGGTCTGGGCCGGCACCTTCGCCCTGATGGCGCTGACGGCATTCGCCGTGAAGATGTCGCAAGATTATTCGCGCCTGGTTTTCGGCACCTGGTTCGTCGTCGGCTTCATGCTGATCTTCGGCCTAAGGCTGCTGATGTCGAAGCTGATCCGGCGCTGGGCGCGCGACGGGCGCATGGAGCGCCGCGCCGTCATCGTGGGCGGCGGCACGACGGCGGAAGTCCTGATCCGCTCCGTCGAAAAGCAGCCCTACAACGACATCCGCATCTGCGGCATCTTCGACGACCGCGGCGACAAGCGCTCGCCGCCCATCGTCGCCGGCTATCCAAAACTCGGCACCGTTTCCGAGCTCATCGAGTTCGCCCGCATCGCCCGTATCGACATGCTGATCGTATCGCTGCCGCTGACCGCCGAAACGCGCGTCCTGCAGCTTTTGAAGAAGCTGTGGGTACTGCCTGTCGACATCCGGCTCTCGGCGCATTCGAACGCGCTGCAATTCCGGCCGCGCGCCTATTCCTACATCGGCTCGGTGCCGATGCTCGACATCTTCGACAGGCCGATCAACGACTGGGATTCGGTCGCCAAGCGCGCCTTCGACATCGTCTTCTCGATCATCGGCATCATCGTGTTCTCGCCGGTCATGCTGGCGACCGCGATCGCCATCAAGCTCGACAGCAAGGGACCGGTGCTGTTCCACCAGAAGCGGCATGGCTTCAACAACGAGATCATCGAGGTCTACAAGTTCCGTTCGATGTACACCGACAAGGCCGACCCGACGGCCAAGCAGACGGTGACCAGGAACGACCCGCGCGTCACCCGCGTCGGCCGCTTCATCCGCAAGACCTCGATCGACGAGTTGCCGCAGTTCTTCAATTCGCTTTTCGGTTCGCTGTCGCTGGTTGGCCCGCGCCCGCACGCCATTGCCGCCCAGTCGCACAACCTTCTCTACAATGAGGTGGTCGACGGCTATTTCGCACGCCACAAGGTCAAACCCGGCGTCACCGGCTGGGCGCAGATCAATGGCTGGCGCGGCGAGATGGATACCAACGAGAAGATCCGCATGCGGACGGAATACGACCTCTATTATATCGAGAACTGGTCGCTGCTGTTCGATCTGAGGATCCTGTTCCTGACACCGATCCGGCTGCTCAATACGGAAAATGCCTATTGAGCGCAGTCGCGCATGAACTGTCGCCGGCCGCGGTCAACGCCAAGCTGATCGCGCTGATTGCGTCGGGCGCGGTTTTCCTCGGCGTCTTCCTGTCCGGCTTCGTCATCGCCGAGCCGGCGCCATACGACCTCTATATGGTCGCGCTGATGGCGGTGTGGGCCCTGTTCGGCCTGCGCATATCGCGCGCGGCGGCGCCGCTGCTGGTGCTGCTGGTGGTCATGAACATCGGCGGCATGATCGCGATGACCCAGATGTCGGATATTGCCGGCACCCCGCTCTATCTCGCCGTGTCGCTGTTCCTGGCGCTTACCGCGGTGTTCTTCGCCTCGGTGACATCGGTCCAGCCAAATCTCTACCGGGTGATCTTCCGGGGCTATGTGATGTCGGCGGTGCTGACCTCGCTGCTCGGGATCGCCGGCTATTTCCATGCCTTCCCGGGGGCGGAGATCTTCACCAGATACGACCGCGCCACCGGCGCCTTCCAGGATCCGAACGTGTTCGGGCCGTTCCTGGTGCTGCCCGGCATCTACCTGCTCCATCTCCTGCTGACCGGCCCCGTCTCACGCATGCCGTTGCTGGCGATGCCGCTGCTGATCATCACCGCCGGGATTTTCTTCTCGTTCTCGCGCGGCGCCTGGGGCATGTTCGGCGTTTCGGCGATCCTGCTCACCGGCGCCCTGTTCCTGCAGAGCGCCAGCGGAAAATTCCGGCTGCGTGTCGTCGTCATGACCATCGCCGCCATTTCGCTGCTGGTCATCGCGATGCTCGTCATCCTGCAGCTGCCGGGCGTCTCGGAAATGTTCTCCAGCCGCGCCCAGCTGGAACAGAGCTACGATACCGCCCGCCTCGGCCGTTTCGCCCGCTATATCTTCGGTTTCCAGATGGCGCTGGAGCATCCGCTCGGCATCGGCCCGCTCGTCTTCGGCACGATTTTCGGCGAGGACACGCACAACATCTGGCTGAAAATGCTGCTGGACTATGGCTGGCTCGGCTTCGTCTCGGTCCTGACGCTGACCTGCTGGACGATGGCAGCCGGCTTCCGCATTCTCCTGCGCGACAGGCCGTGGCAGCCCTACCTTCTGTGCGCCTATGTCGCCTTCATCGGCAATATCGCGCTGGGCACCTTCATCGACATCGATCACTGGCGCCACGTCTATCTGCTGCTCGGGCTGATCTGGGGCGCGATCGCTCTCGAATATCGCCAGCAGCGGCAGTTGCGGCCGGCGGCGCTGTGTTCGCCGGCGGCTGGAGCATGATGGATTTCTGGGGCAGTCTAAGTCCCTTGAAAATGGTCGGAGTCCAGCACGTGGGGTAGCGAGTGGTGGTCTTAGCCATTGCCGTCGAATATGGCGGGAACTCGCTGCAGGGCTGGCGATGGGCATAGGCATAGCCGTCGGCATGGCGCTGGCCGGATGAACTTAGGCGAGCGTTGCGCAATCTAACGTATAGCCGGCAACGCCATCACTACGACCGCGGCAACGGCCGTATCCGGGGGCGAAACGTTGATCGTCATCTAAGCACCCCACCAACGATGGCTGCACACAGCAAAAACACGAGCGTGGCACACGCGATGAACATACCTCTTCGCCTTCGCCACCTTGGCGGCTCAGCCGGCACAAGCCTGAACCGCTGAGCATGCTCCGTTGCGATTTTCAGTAGGGCTGCAGCCGTTTCGCGCGGCGTCCACCCCTTCGCTTCCGAGGTAGTCACCAAGGCTGCAAATGCGGCTTCCAAGGCGACTTCACAGTTGACGTCCCGATCTGGGCTACCCTTTGGCAAGATGGGTGGTTGCACGGCTTGGGACATGCACACAAAGCGGCTCGCGGATGAAAGGTTCCCGCGTTTCGAGCCCTTCACTTTCGAAGGTCGGCTTCCAGGTGCGGTTCCGCTCTCGCTGCTGGCATTTGTCGTCGGGAATGAACGTGAAGAACACCGAGACGGTCGCGGCCTTCGGCCTTGCATTTGAGCAGCCAAACAGCCCGACCAGATCCTGATGCATCGATCCGCGATCTGATCCGAGCCTGTCGATCAGCGCTTGGCCGCCGATCGTCGGCCCGTTCACGCCGCGATTCGGGCGGCATGGCCCCAGACTGGCACGGCCCAGAAAAGGAAAGGGCCCAGAAAGGCCCCAATTTCTCGTTTTCGCGGCTCAGCTAGTTTCCCCGGATTTCAAATAAGCCTTAGGGTTCTAAGGGCTTATTTGGTCGGAGTGGCCGGATTCGAACCGACGACCCCTTGACCCCCAGTCAAGTGCGCTACCGGGCTGCGCTACACTCCGGACCGGTCGCGATGTATCGTGATAACCCGGTTCGGGTCAACCGAATTCGGCGGCCGTCGCGCCGATGCCCCGCATGGTGGATTTGAAGTTCCTGCTCTGGTGGATGTCGTCAGCATTCAGGAACTTCAAATCCAGAACACAGCTCACTTGTCTGGCTTGATCCTCTGGCGTCGCTGCTATGAGACGGGTCTTGGATTTTCCACGGAATGTGTCAGCGCGGCCGTATCGATCAGCGCGCTTTCCGGGAGCCGGAGCGCAGAGGCTATTCGCCTGAGCTTCGACACATCGGCATTCCTGCCGTTCTCGATGTCCGCGATCTCATCGACCGACAGTCCGCAGGTCAGAGACAGCTCTTCCATGCTGTATCCCCTGGTTTCTCGGATGGCCTTGAGGGCGCTGTGGTCGGGCGCAGCTTCGGTCGCCGACAGTTCGGAAAAAGCTTCGCTTGTTGCTATTTGGGGCATTTGGCAACTCCGTGGATTTAAAGAGTTTGATCAAATCAAGAAGTTGCCTGAGACGGCGCAGAGAATGCCCTCTCGATGGTGATTTGCCAAGCGCCAAAAACGCCGTCACGGCATCGTGATTCCGATCGGCGCAGCCCGGCACAGGCCTCGGCGGCACCGGCACGGGACCGTCATCTCGATCGGGGTCTTTGACCTGGCCGATCGCCGAATTGTTCGACGGTTCTGAGCCGCTCCCTTGTCAAGCGGCTGTCGCTGGCCCGTCAGCGGTTTTGAGCGGATCGAACCTCAGCGGCAGGAGGACGCTGAACGCGCCAGGGGCCGCGAATTTTCTTGAACCGACGCGTGAACCTTTTCTCTCCGGGCCGCACCAACACGGCATGGACGCCACAAAGGCGGTCCCAACTGGAAGGACGCCCTGACGGCGATCCTCGATCAAGAGAAGGAAATGCTCAAATGACCAACATCTCGAACTTCAAGCGCCTGTCGCTCGCCGCTGCCATCGTCGTCTCGGCCTTCGGCTCGATTTCACTGCCGGGCTCGGCCTTCGCCAACGGCACGCATCCGAGCGGCGGCGGCGCGGTTTGCAAGGGCGCGGGTCACTGCCTCGTGCTGCAGCTCGACTGCAAGGGTACTTATACGGACGCCACCGCTCCAACGGCACCGTCTACGGCAAATGCAGCCAGACCGCGCAGGTCAGCCCGAAGAACAAGCTCAAGCTCGCGCGCTGATCGACCTTTTGGTCAACGAAAATGGCGGCCGTCCGCGCCGCCATTTTCTTGTCTCAACGTGCCGATCTCGATCTCGTTCGCGACGGTTTCTGCTGACGGCTGAGGAACAGGCTGGCGACGAGCCCGACCACAACCAGACCGACTGCGGCCGCTGTCGCGGGATGATCGCGGGCTGTCTTCTCTATCACCCTGCCATGCTTCCTGATCGCAGGCAGAGCGTCACTGAAACGCTCGGCGAGGTCCGAGTAATAGTCCGACGCGGTGTCACGCCCGTCCTCGTAATAGGCGCTGCCGCGCCTGGAAACGGCTTTCCTCAACGCCGCCAATTCCCTGGAGAGGGCTGCGACCTGTTTTTCAAGATCGATGTCGGAGAGGGTCGAAAATGATACCATGACAGGCTTCCTTCTTTTGCGAAGGAACGCACGATCGCAAAACCGGTTCCGGTTTTTGCCGCGACCGATCGGGCCCAGAGCGCGTCGCGTCAGAAGCGATTCATGCGACCCGCGTGACGTTCTATGCAGTCGCTATCCCGGGGCCATGCGCTAGCGCACCTGATCGAGCAGGCGCTTGCATTCCAGAAGATCGAACAGCGCCTCCTGCAGCAAAGCGCGATTGTCGCGCGAGAGTTTCGACGTGCCCGGCTGCACCGGGCCTTCTTCCTCGGTCTTGCCCAGGCCGAAAAAGCGCCGGCTGGGTTTCACCTTGGGCTCGCCGACCAGCATCTCGTCATCGGCGCCGCGCGGCTGGGCCGCCGGCGTCAACGGCACCGCATCGGCCTGCCGGCGCTGCGAGATCGCCTCGACGGCCGCCATGTCGCCATTGCCGATGGCGACCAGGAAATGATTGCCGTTCTCGCGCAACAGCTTCTGCACACCCTTGATCGTGTATCCCTGATCGTAGAGCATGTGGCGGATGCCCTTGATCAGTTCGACATCCTGCGGCCGGTAGTAGCGGCGGCCACCGCCGCGCTTCATCGGCTTGATCTGGTTGAAGCGCGTTTCCCAAAAACGCAGCACATGCTGCGGCAGGTCGAGATCTTCTGCGACCTCGCTGATGGTGCGGAAAGCGTCGGGGCTCTTGTCCATGGGCGAAATCCTCACGCTGGAGCATGGTCCCGAAAAGTGGGAAACGGTTTTCGGCCAGGATCATGCTCAACAAAGAGTCATTCCGATCCGGCTTGTCCTGCCGAATCGAGCCTTATTTCAGCGGTTTATGAAACAATATTCAAGCCCGGCGTCAAAGCAGTCGACCGTTTTCAACCGGGCTTTGAAGCGCAGGCGCTATTTGCTGCCCTTGGCCTTGCTGATCTGGTGCGCGCGTAGGATGCGGTTCTTCAGCACATTCGACGATTTGAAGGTCATCACGCGGCGCGGCAGGATCGGCACTTCCTCGCCGGTTTTGGGGTTGCGCCCGATGCGCTCGTTCTTGGAGCGGACATGGAAGGTTGCGAACGACGACAACTTCACCGTCTCGCCGCGAACGATCGCCTCACAGATCTCGTCCAGAACCGCTTCGACGAGCTCGGCCGATTCAGTACGCGACAGGCCAACCTTGCGATAAACGGCTTCAGCAAGATCGGCGCGCGTAAGTGTCTTTCCCCCCATGCGAACCGTCCCCATCAGCTCAAAAAACATAACTCTATATAAGCAAAGATAGAGCCTAAGTAATTGATCCGGCAAGGTCAAGGACCGAACCGGTCCGTTCGGCACTTACCAGCGAACCAAGACCGCGCCCCAGGTGAAGCCGCCGCCCATCGCTTCGATCAGCACCAGATCACCCTTCTTGATGCGGCCGTCGGCGACCGCCACCGACAGCGCCAGCGGCACCGAAGCAGCCGAGGTGTTACCGTGCAAATCGACGGTAACCACCACCTTTTGTTCCGCTATCCCGAGCTTCCTGGCGGAAGCGTCGATAATCCGCTTGTTGGCCTGATGCGGCACGAACCAGTCGAGATCTTCAGCGGTGATCCCGGCAGCTGAGAACGTCGCTTCGATGACGTCGGTGATCATGCCGACCGCGTGCTTGAACACTTCGCGGCCTTCCATCCTGAGATGGCCCACCGTTCCGGTGGTCGACGCTCCACCGTCGACGAACAGCTTGTCCTTGTGAGCCCCGTCGGAGCGCAGGCTGGCCGCCAGCACGCCGTGGTCGGCAATGCCGCCCGCCCCCTCGCCTGCTTCCAGCACCATCGCGCCGGCGCCGTCGCCAAACAGCACGCAGGTCGAGCGATCGCTCCAGTCGAGGATGCGCGAAAAGGTTTCGGAGCCGATCACCAGCACGCGTTTGGCGAGGCCGCCGCGGATATAGAGGTCGGCCGTCGTCACCGCGTAGACGAAGCCCGAGCACACCGCCTGCATGTCGAAGGCGAAGCCGTGATGCATGCCGAGCCGGTTCTGGATGTCGACGGCGGTCGCCGGAAAGGTGTTGTTGGGAGTCGAGGTCGCCAGCACGATCAGGTCGATATCGGCCGGCGTCAGGCCGGCATTGTCGAGGGCTGCGCGCGCCGCCGCCTCGCCGAGCGAAGCCGTCGTCTCGTCGTCGGCCGCGATATGGCGCTGGCGGATGCCGGTGCGCTGGGCAATCCATGCGTCTGACGTCTCGACCATGCCTTCGAAATCGGCATTCTTCATGATGCGGCGGGGCAGCGCGGAGCCTGTGCCGCGCACGACTGATCTGATCAAGGCTCTTTCCTACTCCTCTGCGTCGGCAACGACGTCGGATTTCCTGGATGTCTGGGCATGCGGATTGCGCGCATGGAACAGATCAAGATCGGCTTCGATGCGATCGAGCAGATTGTTGCGCACCATGTCGTAGCCAAGCTCGATCGCCGCCGCGAAGCCGTCCGAATCGGCGCCGCCATGGCTTTTCACCACGACGCCGTTCAGACCCAGGAAAACCCCGCCGTTGGAGCGGCCGACATCCATCTTTTCGCGCAGGCGATCGAAGGCGCCCTTGGCGAATACATAGCCGATCCTGGCCATCAGCGTGCGGTCCATCGCGGCGCGCAGGTAACCGGCGATCTGCCGTACCGTGCCTTCCGCCGTTTTCAGCGCGATGTTGCCGGCAAATCCTTCGGTGACGACCACGTCGACCGTGCCCTTGCCGATGTCGTCGCCCTCGACGAAACCATGGTAGTTCATCGAGGCCATGTTGGCCTCGCGCAACATGCGGCCCGCCTCCTTGACCTCTTCCTGGCCCTTGATCTCCTCGACGCCGACATTGAGCAGACCGACGCTCGGCCGTTCGATGCCGAAAACCGAGCGCGCCATGCCAGTGCCCAGAATGGCAAAATCAACCAGTTGATGCGCATCCGCGCCGATGGTGGCGCCGACGTCCAGCACCACGCTTTCCCCACGCAATGTCGGCCACAGCGCCGCGATCGCCGGACGGTCGATGGTCGCCATGGTGCGGAGGCAGAATCTCGACATCGCCATCAGCGCGCCGGTGTTGCCGGCCGAGATGCAGGCGTCGGCAGTGCCTGCCTTGACCGCCTCGACCGCTTTCCACATCGACGACTTCCAGCGGCCATGGCGCAGCGCCTGGCTCGGCTTGTCGTCCATCCGGACTGCTATCTCGCAGTGGATGAACTCGCTCACTTCCGCCAGCTTGGGCAGCTTTGCGAGTTCGGGGCGCACTGCCTCCTCGCGACCATAGATGACGAAGCGGATGTCGGGACGCCGGGTCGCGACCGTCATGAGCGCCGGGATGACCACGCTTGGTCCGTGATCGCCACCCATGGCATCGATGGAAATCCTGATCACGCGGTGTTCATCTCACAGTTTGCTTGAGCGAGCGCCTGGCGCTGGCAACGGGTTTGGGGCTCGCGAAGGTTCGGCGAAAATAGCGTTTTTGGGCTGCCGCACAACCGGCTTTCTCTGATTGGGTCGGGTTTTCAGGATTTCCCCAGCAGGGAACGCAGCTTTTGCTGAAATTCGCTTTCCGCAGTCCCGGCATCGTCGGCAGCCTCCATCGAAACGCCTTGCTTGCGCGGATAGGGATCGATCGCCAGTCCAAAGAACTGTTCGGCGAGCGCCCCGACATCGATTGAATTGCCGGAAAATGTTTCCGGGCTGTCCGGCCCTTCGGCATCGAGCATTATCTCGCCACCGCCCTCAAAACCCTGCCGCCCGAGCTTCGACTGCTCCGGCAGGAACAGTGCGTCGACCGCCTCGTCAATATGCGCCTCGATCGGGTCCAGGGTGACGATGCAGGCCTGGGTGATATCGGCCTCGACGCGGCCGCTGACCTTGACGCCGTTGCGCTTCCATGGCGCCACCAGCAGTTCGGCGCGATAGTTCTCGACCGACAGCAACTCGTGCTCGCCTGCCAGCGCGGCGCGCTGCGCGGCGTCGGCCTCGATCAGCACCGGCAGTCCCTTTTGCGGCAGCCGGGCGACGTTGGCCACGAAGTACACGGGGCTCTGGCGATCGGGGCTCTGAGAATCGGCGTGTTTCATATTTTCCTTTAAATAGGCTTGTTTTCTTAAATAGGTTTGGCCGCGGGGAATGCCACAGTGCCGGAAACAATCGATTCGGTCGGCTGTTCCGCGAGTCGCCTGGAGACATCGGCGACGTAGCCGGCCAGATGCGTCACCTGCGGCCAGGTGCCGGCATCGGGCCTGACATTGCGGGCAAGCGCCGCGACGAGTACGTCTTGGTCTTTTCGTTCCAGCGCATCGTCATAGGCGGCGGTGCGGCCATAAAACATCTTCGCCAGTTTCTTCATGCGCTTCGGCACGCCGACGTCGCCGATGCCGAGTTCGCGCAGCGAATGCTCGACATCCATGAAGAACTCGTCGATCAACACCTGCGCGACCTCCCCGGCAACACCACCCTCGCCGCGCAGCCGGTGCTGGAACAGGAACATGTGCAGCGACAGCATCTCGAAGCGGCCAAGCGGCGTGTCCGGGACATCCCAGTCGGAATAAAACACGGTTTGCCGCGCCGCTGCCACGATTTGTGCGTAAAGCGCCTCGGTGATAGCGCGGTTGGCGTGACGTTCGCGACCAAAAAGGCGTTGGAACATTGAGGGTGGTCTCCCGGGGACCGTTTGTTTGAATTGGCCTTGTTGCATCGGCGAGCAAGCTGGTTTACCGGTTTTGCGGCCCAGCGCAAGTTGCGGCCAGCTAATGGAGTTGTAGTTGCGCGCGCTGAAAATCAAGTCGACTTTTCTGCCCAGGTCCGCTTTTCCGAGATCCGCCGGCGCGATCTCGCTGCTGGTGGTCGCTTCGGCGCTTTGCGGCTGCAACTCGTCGAAGATGATCGGTGATCTCAATCCGAGCGAGACGCTGACGCAGGGCTACGTCATCGACCAGCAGGCAATCGACCTGGTGCCGGTCGGCTCGAGCCGCGAACAGGTGCTTCTGGCGCTCGGCACCCCGTCGACCAAGGCGACTTTCGACAACGAGGCCTTCTACTACATCTCACAGACGCGCAAGCGTTACGTCGCCTTCGACAAGCCGAGGCTGGTCGACCAGAAGGTGCTGGCCGTCTATTTCGGCGAGGACGGGCGCGTTACCCAGATCGCCAATTACGGCCTGAAGGACGGCAAGGTGTTCGACTTCATCTCGCGGACCACGCCGACCGGCGGCAAGGACCAGAACTTCCTCAGCCAGATCATGGGCGGCGCCAGCAAGCTGGCGCCCGGCCTCCCCGGCGGCGGCGGCGGCGCCTCGCCCGGCACCTGATCAATCCCGGCAGAATCGGCTTCTCATCCTTTTTTTGCTTCCCTTCTTTTAACTTCGAGGGGAAGCAGCAACATCTCAGGCGACCGAAAACCCGCGGGAGCGATCCTGCGGGTTTTTGTCTTGGGCCAGAAAGCCATTGTCGCAGGCTGCGGGCCGCAGACGACTTGAACGCGAGCTTTTGGAACTGTCACGGGCGTCAATTCCCTGATGCTGGACGTCCAAAATAGACGAACCCGCGGGATCGCTCCCGCGGGTTCGGTTGTGGATCTCGGCCTCGGAAGGCCAAGCCGCCTCAGCCGTGCGCGAGCACGGCCAGCAGCAGCAGGGCGACGATGTTGGTGATCTTGATCGCCGGGTTGACTGCCGGACCGGCGGTGTCCTTGTAGGGATCGCCGACCGTATCGCCGGTGACCGAGGCCTTGTGCGCCTCGGAGCCCTTGAGATGCTTGACGCCGTCCTTGTCGGTAAAGCCATCCTCGAACGATTTTTTTGCATTGTCCCAGGCGCCGCCGCCAGAGGTCATCGAGATGGCGACGAACAGGCCGTTGACGATGACGCCGAGCAGCGAGGCGCCAAGTGCTGCAAAGGCGGACGCCTTCGAGCCCGAGATCAGCAGCACGCCGAAATAGACGACCAGCGGCGCCAGCACCGGCAGCAGCGACGGAATGATCATTTCCCGGATCGCCGCCTTGGTCAGAAGATCGACCGCACGCGCATAGTTCGGCTTCGAGGTGCCGGCCATGATGCCCGGATCCTCGCGGAACTGCTTGCGCACCTCCTCGACGATGGCGCCCGCCGCACGGCCGACAGCCGTCATGGCGATGCCGCCGAACAGATACGGAATCAGGCCGCCGAAGATCAGACCGGCAACGACGTAAGGGTTGGAGAGGTCGAAAGAGACGTCGCCCATGCCCTGGAAGTAAGGGTATTTGTCGCCATTGGCGGCAAAGAACTTCAGGTCGTTGGAGTAAGCCGCAAACAGCACCAGCGCGCCGAGACCGGCCGAACCGATGGCGTAACCTTTGGTCACCGCCTTGGTGGTGTTGCCGACGGCATCAAGCGCATCGGTCGACTGGCGCACTTCCTTGGGCAAGCCGGCCATTTCGGCAATGCCGCCGGCATTGTCGGTGACCGGGCCGAAGGCGTCGAGCGCAACGATCATGCCGGCAAGACCGAGCATCGTGGTGACTGCGATCGCCGTGCCGTAGAGGCCGGCGAGCTGGTAGGTCGATATGATGCCGCCGACGATGACGATCGCAGGAAGTGCCGTCGATTCCAGCGAGACCGCAAGGCCCTGGATGACGTTGGTGCCGTGACCGGTGACCGAGGCCTGGGCGATGGAGTTCACCGGGCGCTTGTCGGTGCCGGTGTAGTATTCGGTGATCACCACGATGAGGCCGGTCACCAGAAGTCCGATCAGGCCGCAGATGAACAGGTTGGTGCCGGTGATGGCCATGCCGGCGACCGTGCCGATTTCGCCCCAGCCCAGGGTTGCCGAGGTGGCGATGCCGAGGCCGACGATCGACAGCAGGCCCGTGACGATCAGGCCCTTATAGAGCGCGCCCATGATCGAGCCGTTGGAGCCGAGCTTGACGAAGAAGGTGCCGACGATGGAGGTCAGGATGCAGGCGCCGCAGATGGCCAGCGGATAGAGCATCGTGGCGCTGAGAACGGCGGTGCCGCCGAAGAAGATGGCGGCGAGGACCATGGTGGCGACCACGGTCACCGCATAGGTCTCGAACAGGTCGGCGGCCATGCCGGCGCAGTCGCCGACATTGTCGCCGACATTATCGGCGATGGTGGCCGGGTTGCGCGGATCGTCTTCGGGAATGCCGGCTTCGACCTTGCCGACGAGATCGCCGCCGACGTCAGCGCCCTTGGTGAAGATGCCGCCGCCGAGACGGGCGAAGATCGAGATCAGCGAGGCGCCGAAGCCGAGCGAAACCAGCGAGTCGATGACGACGCGGTCGTTGGGCTGGAGGCCCATGAATTGGGTGAGGATCAGATAATAGATCGAGACGCCGAGCAGGGCCAGGCCAGCGACCAGCATGCCGGTGATGGCGCCCGACTTGAAAGCGATCTCGAGGCCGGCTGCGAGGCTGTTGGAAGCCGCCTGCGCGGTGCGCACATTGGCGCGCACCGAGACGTGCATGCCGATGAAGCCGGCGGCGCCCGACAGAACGGCGCCGATCAGGAAGCCGATGGCGGCGGTGATTGAAAGCAGCCACCAGGCGAGCAGCAGGACCACGACGCCGACGATGGCGATGGTGGTGTACTGGCGCGCCAGATAGGCCTGCGCGCCTTCGCGGATGGCCGCGGAAATTTCCTGCATGCGTGCATTGCCCTGATCGGCCGCGAGGACCGATTTTGTCGCCCAGATGGCGTAAAGGACTGAAAGCAGACCGCAGGCGATGACAGCTAAAATTATGGTCATTGCCGGATTTTCCTCGATTGATGACCCAAAAGAACCCCTCCCTGGGCCGTTGAGACGGGGAGCGGATTCCGCGCGCCGAATCCGCTCCCCTCCCATCGGCTTATGCGAAACAGGGCTGCGAACGTCAAGATATTGTTCGGTTTTTGCCCGGCTTTCGCCCAAAAGCCCCGGCTTTCGCCCAAAAGCAATGGCGGCAACACGCTCGCAAGTGCCGCCACCCGATCAGATCGATTGAAATCGGCTGGCGGTTGTCAGCCTTTGCGCAGGTCGCAGTCCAGCCTGACGGCGAAGATCAGCACCGCCAGCATGGTCATGTAGAACATGAAAGCCTTCTGCTGGCCGTTGCAGACGTTGGACTGCCACACCCGTCGAGAGCCTGATCAGGCAGGCAGAACTTGCAGATAGACAGCGCTCATGCAGCTTTGCAAATATCGGCGGGGCAGCCTATCTTCAGGGTGGACTTGGAGATGACCGATGAAGTTCAAGGCGATCATTCACGAGCCGAAGAAGGTGGCTACTGGGCCGAAGTGCCGGCAATTCCCGGCTGCGCGACCCAGGGTGAAACCTTGGACGAACTTGTCGAGAACTTGCGTGAAGCAATCGAAGGCTGCCTCTCGGTAGAGCCGCTATCTTTCACTTCAGAACCCGGCCGGGTCATGGAAATCGCTGTTTGAAGTCCATTTCCGGCAAGGAGCTTGCGCGTGCCATCGAGCGGCAGGACGAAGGCTTTTGCGTGTTGCCGGCAGTCATCACATCTACGGCAAGGAAGGCAGCATCGCGCGCCTTTCGATCCCGATTCACGGCAACAGGCCGCTCAAAACAGGACTCTTGCGACATCTCTTGGCGCTGGCCGAGATGAGCGAAGGCGATGTCTGAGTTTTGCTAATTACGCCGTCTCCTGCCTCATGCGGCGTGCGGTGTAGCGCTCGATCGCCGACAGCCCGTCATAGATCAGCACGGCAAGCGCGGCGACGATCAGCCCGCCCTGCAGGACGAAGGCGAGATTGTTGGACAACAGGCCGGCGATGATCACCTCGCCGAGCGTCCTGGCCGCCACGGTCGAGCCGATCGTCGCGGTGGCGAGGCTGATGACCACCGAAAGCCGGATACCGCCGAGAATGATCGGCGCGCTGAGCGGCAGCTCGACCTTGACCAGCCTTTGCCAGCCGGTCATGCCGGCGCCGCGCGCCGCCTCGACCACATTGGCCGGCAGCGTCGTCAGCCCGGTCAGCGCGTTCTCGAAGATCGGCAGCAGGCCGTAGAGAAACAGCGCGATCAGTGTCGGCTTCTCGCCAAAGCCGACGGCCGGCACGGCCAGCGCCAGCACCGCCACCGGCGGAAAGGTCTGGCCGATATTGACCAGGCTGCGCGACAGCGGCAGGAATTCGACGCCGGCCGGCCGGGTGACCAGGATGGCGAGCGCCACGGCAACGATGGTTGCCGCCACCGTCGCGATCAGCACGGTCCTCAGGTGCAGCAGCGTCAGCGTCAACAGGCTGCCCTGATTGTAGATTGCCGGCGCGTTGCTCTCGGTCAGCGGCTTCAGCAGCGGCTCGAACCAACCCGGATTGGTCACGAACGCAATGAGCAGCACCACCAGGGCAAGCCTGAGCAGTGACGGAAGCCAGGCTTTTACACCGGCCTCTTTCATGCCGGCCTCGCCGCGCGTTTCACCAGCCCATCCACAGTCACGCGGCCGAGCGGCTTGCCGTCGGCGCCTGTCACCGGCAGCGCCGGGCGTCCCGACCACAACAGTTCGGCCAGCGCATCGCGCTGGCTGGCGTCGGCGGGGATCGCCTCGCCTTCGGCGGTGCCCGTCTCCACGGCGTCGCGCACGCGGCCGAGCGACAGCAGCCTGAACGGTTTTTCGCTGGCGCCGACCAGGGTCTCGACGAAGGCGCTGGC
This sequence comes from Mesorhizobium sp. WSM4837, assembly GCF_055811435.1. Taxonomy (NCBI): domain Bacteria; kingdom Pseudomonadati; phylum Pseudomonadota; class Alphaproteobacteria; order Hyphomicrobiales; family Phyllobacteriaceae; genus Mesorhizobium; species Mesorhizobium sp. WSM4837. The sequence goes on along the minus strand of NZ_JBVVQE010000011.1, from coordinate 71,113 downwards.
CGGCTTCGCCAGGATCTCGGCGGGCCTGGCATATTGCACCAGCTTGCCGGCATCCATCACCGCGATCCTGTCGCCCATATGCACCGCCTCTTCCATGTCGTGGGTGACGAGGATGATGGTGGTGCCGAAGCGCTTCTGGATCGCCAGAAGGTCCTCCTGCGCCTTGTTGCGGATGATCGGGTCGAGCGCGCCGAACGGCTCGTCCATCAACAGCACATTCGGCTCCGCGGCAAGCGCCCTGGCGACGCCGACGCGCTGCTGCTGGCCGCCGGAGAGTTCGTGCGGATAGCGTGGCCCGAACGCCTGGGGATCGAGCTGGTAGAGCGTCATCAACTCGTCGACACGGCGCTTGATGCGGGCGGCGTCCCAGCCGAGCAGCACCGGCACGGTGGCGATGTTCTGTGCCACGGTGCGATGCGGAAACAGCCCATGGCCCTGAATGGCGTAACCGATGCTGCGGCGCAGCTCGTAGCCGGGCAGCGAGCGGTTGTCGGCGCCGTCGAGCCTGATCACGCCGGCGGTCGGCTCGACCAGCCGGTTGATCATGCGCAGCAGCGTCGTCTTGCCGGAGCCGGAGGTGCCGACAATGACGGCGATGGTGCGCGGCTCGATCACCATCGACACGTCGTCGACGACGGTCGTCGCGTCATAGCGCTTGGTAATGCCTTCGATCTCGATCATGCCGGTTGTGCCTCGCGTCGCCGGGTGGAGGTCATTTCGATCAATGCGTCGAGAATGATGGCGGCAGCAAAGGCCAGCGCCACCGTCGGCACGGCGCCGAGCAGCACCAGGTCCATCGCCGTCTGGCCAACGCCCTGGAACACGAACACGCCGAAACCGCCGCCGCCGATCAGCGCGGCAATGGTAGCAAGGCCGATGTTCTGGACCAGCACGATGCGGATGCCGGTGAGGATCACCGGGAAGGCCAGTGGAAATTCGACGCCGAACAGGCGCTGGCGCTCGGTCATGCCCATGCCGCGTGCGGCATCGTTGGCGGCGCGCGGCACGCCGGCAAGACCGACCACGGTGTTGGCCACAACCGGCAGCAGCGAATAGAGGAACAGGGCGACGAAGGCGGGCGCGGTGCCGATGCCGCGAATGCCGAGGGAGGCCGCGCCGGGCACATGCGTGGCGACCCAGCCGAGCGGCGCGATCAACAGGCCGAACAGCGCGATCGAGGGAATGGTCTGGATGATGTTCAGCACGTTGAGCACGCCGGTCCGCAATTTTTCGACGCGGTGGCAGAGGATGCCAAGCGGCAAGCCTGCTATCACCGCCGCCGCCAGCGAGCCCAGCGCCAGCGTCACATGCTTGGAGCCTTCGGCCCAAAAACTGTCGGCACGGTTGGCGTATTCCTTGAGAATCGACAGACTGTTCCAGCTGCCCGAGACCAGCAGCAGGCCGATCGCCGCTGCCGCGACGACGAGCACGCCGATCCGCGCCGATGGCGACAGGTTCAGCCTCGTCAGCCCATCGGCGAGCAACAGCGTAAAGGCGAAGATGAGCAGCCAGAAACCCGAAGCCGGCGAGATGCGGGCAAAGCTGTTGCCCTCAGGCGTCAGGAAGCTGCCGGCGACGCCGATCAGCAGCGCCAGTGCGGCAAGCGCGACCACGCTGGCGGCCAGGCGCGGTACCAGCGGCGTTTTCAGCAAGGCGACGACCGCCGCAACGACGACGACTGCAAGCAGCAGCGGCCCCAACGTCGGCGGCAGCGCTTCAAGAATCGAGCGCGCCTCGCCCGGCACGATGCGATTGGCGCGCAAGGTGGCAAAGGGCGCGGCGAAGGCGGCATAGGCAACGATCGCGGCGATGACCACGCCGAGCTTGTCGAAGCGGGTGGTCATGGCGCGCCTCGCACCGGCGTCATTTCAAACGGGCTGACTACTTCAAAAACCCGTTCTTCTTCAAAAAGTCTTCGGCGACGCCTTTGACCGGCTCGCCGCCGACCTGAACGCGGCCGTTCAGTTCCTGCAGGGTGACGAGGTCGAGCTTGGCGAAGACCGGATTCAGCAGCGTCTCGATTTCGGGATGCTCCTTCAGCACCGCCTCGCGGATGATCGGCGCCGGCTGGTAGACCGGCTGCACGCCCTTGTCGTCTTCGAGCACGACCAGGCCGGACGGCGCGATGCCGCCGTCGGTGCCGTAGACCATGGCGGCGTTGGCGCCGTTGGTCTGGTTCGCCGCGGCGGCGATGGTCGCCGCCGTATCGCCGCCGGAGAGCGTGATCAGCTGGTCCGGCTTAAGCGTGAAGCCATAGGTGGTCTGGAAAGCCGGCAGCGCGGCAGCCGAATTGACGAATTCGGCCGAGGCCGCCAGCACCACCTGGCCGCCGCCGGAGACATATTTGCCGAAGTCGGACAGAGTCGCCAGCTTGTTGGTCTCGGCGACATCCTTGCGCAGCGCAATCGCCCAGGTGTTGTTGGCCGGCGACGGCGACAGCCAGACGATCTTGTTGGCGTCGTAGTCTAGCTTCTTGGCCGTTTCATAGCCCTTGGCGGCATCCTTCCACACCGGATCGTCGGCCTTTTCGAAGAAGAAGGCGGCATTGCCGGTGTATTCCGGATAGATGTCGATCTCGCCGGCGGTGATCGCCTTGCGCACCACAGGGGTGCCGCCGAGTTGGATGCGGTCGGTGGTCTGGATGTTGTTGGCGTTCAGCACCAGCTGGATGATGTTGCCGAGCACGCCGCCTTCGGTGTCGATCTTCGACGACACGACCACCTGAGCGCTCGCCGAGGCTGCGGTGATGCCGAGCGCCAGTGCCGCGCCGGCCAGAACCTTGACTGAAAACATTTCACAAATCCCTTGCTGAGAACCGGACTGCGGCTGCCGCATATGAGCATGGCTTCAATGCCCCGTCGGGGCACACGGTTTCATAAGAAGGGGGATGGGGGCAATAATTTTGTTCGGATGCGGGTGAATCCGCTGCTGTCCGATCCCGACAGCGTCATGTCACTACAGCGCGTCGCGTCCGTTTGGACGCGCAAAGGACGCTGTAGCACTATTGATTTGCGCATGGTCCTTTCCGAACCTTCGGATCGGGGTCATGCGCTGGTCGGCCGCGCGGTCATCTTCAGCACGCCCAGCGCCACGAAGCACAACACCGTCACCGGGAAGATGATCCAGTTCAGCATCTCCCAGCCCCAGGCGTTGTAGACCGCGCCCGACATCAGCGAGGCGAAGGCGACGGAGCCGAACAGGACGAAGTCGTGAAAACCCTGGACCTTGGCCTTTTCCGATGGGCGGTAGCTGTCGGCGACCATGGCGGTGGCGCCGATGAAGCCGAAATTCCAGCCAAGGCCGAGCAGGATCAGCGCCGTCCAGAATTGCCACAGCGCCAGGCCCGACAGCGCCACCAGGGCGCAGCCGATCAGCAGCACAAGGCCGGTTGCGACAATCCGTTCGGCGCCGAAGCGATAGATCAGCGAGCCGGTGAAGAAGCTCGGCGCGAACATCGCCATGACATGCCAGGAAATGCCGAGCGTGGCGTCGTCCGTCGACAGGCCGCAGCCGACCATGGCGAGCGGCGCGCCGGTCATGACGAAGCTCATCAGCGCGTAGCTGCCGACGGCGCAAAACAGCGCCGCAACGAAACGCGGCCTGGTGACGATCTCGGCGAGCGGCCGCGCGTCGCTGTCGGCGATTTCCGCTTTGCCCGTCGCCTTGGCCGGGATGCGCAGCAACGACAGGATGGCGGCGCCGACCGCTGCCAGCACCAGGATGGAGGCAAACGAGCCGGCAAACATCACCGGCGCAAACAATTCGCGGGTGAAGATGACGATCTGCGGCCCGAGAATGGCGGTGACGATGCCGCCGGCCAGCACGAAGGAGATGGCGCGCGCCTTGAATTCAGCCGGTGCGTTGTCGGCGGCGGCGAAGCGGAATTGCTGGACGAAGGCACCGCCGATGCCGATCACCAGCAGGCCGAAGGCGAACAGCCAGAAGCTGGCGTAAAATAGCGCCAGCGTGGCGACCAGACCGCCGAGCGCAGTGACGATCGTCCCGGTCATGAAGCCGTCGCGCTGGCCGAGCCGGCGGATGATGGCTGCGGCCGGCAGGGCGCCGAGCGCCACGCCGACGTTGAAGCCGGTGATCGGCGCCGTCGCCAGCGACTTGTCGGAGCCGAGCAGATAATATCCGGCCAATCCACCCACGGAAATGGCGATAGGTGCGGCCGAGCCGATGATCGCCTGCGAAGCGGCAAGGATGAGCGCCGTGCGGCGCGCTTCCCTGCCGGCCTCGGCGATAGCGACGGCCGTCATGAAGCGTCCTTGCCACGCCCTTCGCCGCGCACCCGGCGCGACACGCGATCGAGCACTGCGTTGACCAGCTTCGGCTCATCTTCTTCGTAAAACGCCTTGGCGATATCGACATATTCCGAGACGATGACAGCCACCGGCACGTCCTCGCGCTTCATCAGTTCGTAGACGCCGGCGCGCAATATGGCGCGCAGCGTCGAATCGAGCCTGGACAACGGCCAGTCCTCGGTCAGCGCCTGGCGGATGATCGGGTCGATGGTCTTCTGGTTCTCGACGACGCCGGCGAGGATGGCGCGAAACCATTGCGCGTCGGCCTCGCGATAGAGCGCGCCGTCGACTTCCTTGCCGAGCCTGAACGCCTCATATTCGGCGGTGATCTCGAAGACGCCGCTGCCGGCCACATCCATCTGGTAGAGCGCCTGCACGGCGGCCAGACGGGCTGCACCGCGCTTGTTGGCGTGGCGCACCGCGGGCTGGCCGGGCGATGCGGGCTCGCTCACGATCGCTCTCCCAACTGTTGCTTGAGGGCAATCATGGTCAGCGCCGCACGCGCGGCAAAGCCACCCTTGTCGCCTTCCGAACGCCTGGCCCGCGTCCAGGCCTGCTCGTCATTTTCGGTGGTCAGGATGCCGTTGCCGATGCAGACCGCTTCCTGGACGGACAGGTCCATCAGGGCACGGCTCGATTCATTTGCGACGATGTCGAAATGATAGGTGTCGCCGCGCACGATGGTGCCGAGGGCGACAAAGCCGTCATAGCTCGACCCGCCTTCGGCGGCGCCGTCGAGGGCGAAGGAAATCACTGCGGGAATTTCGAGCGAGCCCGGAACGGTGACGACGTCGTATGTCGCGCCAGCTTCCTCGAGCGCGCTTGTCGCGCCTTCGAGCAGCGCGTCGGCAAGGTCGTCATGGAAGCGTGCCTCGATGACAAGAAGGTGGGCCTTCTTCTTCGGGCGAATGAACGCTTTGCCGTGTTGGGATGTGCCAGCCATAGATGTCTCCGGGATCGCCGGTGACTTAGGCCGAAGCCGGTTTGATCGCAAGCAGAAGATTGGTGGAGATGTGGACGTGCCTGATTATTGGTTTCCTCCGAAGCCGGCGCTGCCCCTCATTGCCCTGCCGGGCATTTCTCCCCGTAAACGGGGCGAAAGAGGCAGGCCGCATCGCCGGCGCACTTCTTGCAACGCTGGTGATTGGCGAAACCATCGATGAAATCGCCCCTCGCCCCGTTTACGGGGAGAGGTCGCCGGCAGGCGGGTGAGGGGCAACGCCAAACGGAACAAGGCGCCAATCAGATCCGAGGTGCTCGTCCTGTTCGGACAACCGTATGAATCCACGCCGCTCTCCGGCAGGACCATCAAAGCCCCTCTTTCGCGGCCTCCGCCAGGCGGGCCGCGTAGCGGGCCATGGTGTCGATCTCCAGATTGACGCGGTCGCCGACCTGACGTTCGCCCCAGGTGGTCACGGTCAGCGAGTGATGGATCAAGAGCACGTCGAAGCGTGTGCCGTCGACCTTGTTGACGGTAAGCGAGGTGCCGTCGAGCGCGACCGAGCCCTTGGGTGCGATGAATTTGGCCAGGCGGCGCGGCGCTTCCAGCGTAAAGCGCACGGCATCGCCCTCCTCCTTGCGCGCAACGATCTCGGCCATGCCGTCGACATGGCCTGAAACGATGTGGCCACCGAGTTCGTCGCCGATCTTCAGCGGCCGCTCCAGATTGATCCTGGTGCCGGATTTCCAGCCCATGGCCGTCGTCAGCCTGAGTGCCTCTTCCCAGGCCTCGACCTCGAACCAGCGCGCGTTGGCGCCGCTTTGCGGCAGCGCCGTCACCGTCAGGCAGACGCCGCCGCAGGAAATCGAAGCCCCAATGGCGATCGTCTGCGGGTCATAGGTGGTGTCGATGCGCAAGCCGACGCCCTCTTTCAGCGGCTTGACGGCAGCGACGGTGCCGACATCAGTGACAATCCCGGTAAACATCAGACTCTGGCTTCTTGGTTGGCCATGATCTTTTCCGAAAACCGGTTCCCACTTTTCGGGATCATGTCTTTCAGTTTGACCATGTTCTTGTCCAAAAACCGGCTCCACTTTTCGGGATCATGGTCTTATCCACTCGGCGTAGCTGTCTTCGCCGAAACGCATGTCGCGCAATTTGCGAAATCCTGCCGGGATATGGTCGGCGTCGATGGGCGATGCAATGCCGCTCCTGCCGATCGGCTCCTGCCCCTGGAACAGCACGATGCGGTCGACCAGCCCTTCGGCGAGGAAGGCCTTGGCCACCTTGGCGCCGCCCTCGACCAGCACGCTCGCCATGCCGAGTGCGGCCAGATCCTCGAGCAACTCCGGCAGCGCAATATCGCCTTCATACGTCTCGGTGCCGATGAAGCGCACGCCGGCGCGTTCGAGCGCGGCGCGCCGATGCGGATCGGCTTCGGCACAGGCGGCGACATAGAGCGGAACCCGGTCGACGCCGGCGACCAGTTTCGACGTTTCCGGCAGCCTGATCTGGCGGTCGAGTACGATGCGCGCCGGCGAGCGGTTCTCCAGCCCCGGCAACCGCACCGTCAGCGCCGGATCGTCCTCCAGCGCCGTGCCGATGCCGATCAGTACGCCGTCGGCTTCGGCGCGCATCAGATAGACTTCGCGCCGGGCGATGTCGCCGGTGATCGAGACCTGCCCCGCGCCTCCCATGCCGATCTTGCCGTCGCTGGAAAGCGCAAGTTTCAGGATTACTTCCGGACGTTTTTTTAGGGATCGAATGAGATAGCCGGCCATCTGCTCGGCGGCTTCTGCCACCAGCACCTTTTCGACCACTTCGACACCGGCGGCACGCAGGATCGCATAGCCGTTGCCGGACACGCGTGGATCGGGGTCGCTCGCAGCCCCAACCACCCGCGCGACGCCGGCATTGACCAGTGCACTGGCGCAAGGCGGGGTGCGGCCATGGTGGGCGCAGGGCTCCAATGTGACATAGGCGGTGGCGCCGCGTGCGAGCTCGCCGGCCTCCGCCAGCGCCTCGGTCTCGGCATGTGGCCGGCCGCCGACAGCGGTGACGCCGGTGCCCACGATCATCGGCCCGGTGCCGTCGTCGCGCACGATCAGCGTGCCGACGGAAGGGTTGGTCGAGGTCCGTCCGGCGTTTTTCCGCGACAGCCTCAGTGCCGCCGCCATGAAGCGGCGATCAAGAACCTCTTGCTCGGCTTGGCTGCGCCTTGCCATGCTCAGCCGGCGTCCTCTTCCTTGAGCTCGTCACCTTTCAGTTCACCCAGCACGTCGTGAAAATCCTTGGCCTCGCGGAAATTGCGATAGACCGAGGCGAAGCGGACATAGGCGACGTCGTCGAGCGACTTCAGTGCCTCCATCACCAGGCGGCCGACCTCGCCCGAGGCGACCTCGGTCTCGCCGGAGCTTTCGAGCTGGCGCACGATGCCGGTCACCGCGCGGTCGATGCGCTCGGGATCGACATTGCGCTTGCGCACGGCGATCTCGACCGAGCGCAGCAGCTTGTCGCGGTCGAACGGCACCTTGCGTCCGGATTTCTTCACCACCACGAGGTCGCGCAACTGCACACGTTCGAAGGTGGTGAAGCGGCCGCCGCAATCGGGGCAGACGCGCCGCCTGCGGATCGCCGCGCCGTCTTCGGCGGGGCGCGAATCCTTCACCTGCGTATCTTCGGACTGGCAGTAGGGACAGCGCATGGGCAGCCTTGTGTTCGCGATTCTCGTGGAGCGAAGGCTTAGAGGTTTTTGCCGCGATGGCAAAGTATCGGATCGCGCCTCAGAGATAGCGAGGCGCGGGGAAAATTGCCAGCATCAACGGCAATACCGGCCGATTACGGCGCGACGTCAGCAGTCGGGAACCCACATGACACGCCGAGGCTGCGATAGGCCTTGGTGAAGCCGTCCATCGATACGGTCGCGACCGGCGTGTCGGCGAATATGACGTCGAGCGCGCTGGCGCGGCGCATGGCACGCAGCAGTGCCAGGCTGATCTCGGGCTTGTTGTTCAACATCCATTTTCCGCCGCCACCGGCCATGGCATCGACGGTCGCCTTGACCTTGCCGTCGCCATCGCCGAACACCGCCGGAATGTTCTCGCCAGTCGGCAAGTCCTTGTTCTTCATGGCGATGACGAGGGTCGGATAGCCATTGGGCGGCAGTGCATCACCGTTCGAGATGGCAAGCGTGAGCGTGCCGCTGGTACCGCTCGCGTCGAGGAAGGCGGTCGAGGCGACGCAGGTCTTGCGCAGATTCCCACCGGTATCGATCTCGTCCACCGTGGTGGACCAGTTGCCGAAGGTTTCGGTCTTCGGTGCGGCTGGGGTGGGCGCAGACTGTGCCTGGGCGGCGGACGGCAAGGTGGTCAATGTGACCAACAACACGCCAAGCGCGCCAAAGCCAGCGACACGGAAAATCTGCATCATCGTCAAGGCTCCTGTCCGGACTCCGTCCCCGCTGAAAAAGTGCTTCTCGTCCGGCGATAAGGGACGACAGCTTGCGTGAGCTCAACCGAGGACGACAGCTTGCGTGAGCTCAACCGAGATAGGGATAGAGCGGAAAACGATCCGTCAACGCGGCCACCTTCGCCTTCACCGCTGCTTCGACGGCTGCATTGCCCTCATCGGAATTCGCGGCCTTGAGCCCGTCCAGCACCTCGGCGAACAGCTTGCCGATCTCGCGGAACTCGGCCTGGCCGAAACCGCGCGTGGTGCCGGCCGGCGTGCCTAGGCGCACGCCCGAGGTGACGAACGGCTTTTCGGGATCGAAAGGGATGCCGTTCTTGTTGCAGGTGATGTTGGCGCGGCCAAGCGCTGCCTCGGCACGCTTGCCGGTGGCGTTCTTCGGCCTGAGGTCAACCAGCATAAGATGGTTGTCGGTGCCACCGGAGACGATGTCGAGACCGGTCTCCTGCAAGCTGGAGGCCAGCGCCTTGGCGTTGGCGGCAACGCTCTCGGCATAGATCTTGAAGCTTGGCTTCAGCGCTTCGCCGAAGGCCACCGCTTTGGCGGCGATGACGTGCATCAATGGACCACCCTGCAGGCCTGGAAACACCGCCGAGTTCATCTTCTTGGCGATGTCCTCGTCATTGCACAGGATCATGCCGCCGCGCGGGCCACGCAGCGACTTGTGCGTGGTGGTGGTGACCACATGGGCGTATGGCAGCGGCGACGGATGCACGCCGCCGGCGACCAGGCCGGCGATGTGGGCCATGTCGACCATCAGATAGGCGCCGATCGAGTCGGCGATCTCGCGAAAACGCTTCCAGTCCCAGACGCGCGAATAGGCGGTGCCGCCGGCCAGGATCAGCTTCGGCCTGGTCTCGTGGGCGGTCTTCTCGATCGCGTCCATGTCGAGCAGGTGATCGTCCCTGCGGACGCCGTAGGAAACGACCTTGAACCATTTGCCGCTCATGTTGACCGGCGAACCGTGCGTCAGGTGGCCACCGGAATTCAGGTCGAGCCCCATGAAGGTGTCGCCGGGCTGCAGCAGCGCCAAAAAGACCGCCTGGTTCATCTGGCTGCCGGAATTCGGCTGGACATTGGCGAAGTTGCAGCCGAACAGCTTTTTGGCGCGCTCGATGGCCAGTTCCTCGGCCACGTCGACGAACTGGCAGCCGCCATAGTAGCGCTTGCCGGGATAGCCCTCGGCGTATTTGTTGGTCATGACCGACCCCTGCGCTTCCAGCACGGCGCGGGAGACAATGTTTTCCGAAGCGATCAGCTCGATCTCGTGGCGCTGGCGGCCGAGTTCGTTGCGGATCGCGCCGAAAATCTCCGGATCGGCATCGGCAAGCGTGGTTTCGAAGAAGGGTTCGAATTTGTTCGACACTGCCGCTGCTGTTGCCATGCTTGAGATCCTTGTCGTCCGGGGGTCTGCCGCGCCATTAACACAGTTGCTTTCGCCCCGCCACGTTTGCGGCGCGAAATTTGCTGGTCGGATTGCGGCAGCGAGGCGAAGAGCCACCTATTTCCTCGCCTGCCGGCCGTTCAGCAATGCTTCGCGACGCCACCAGGGCCAGCAGAGGACTTTCACCTCCAAGTCATTGATCGGCTATCATCCCGGCCAAACGGTGCTCGCGCACCACGCGCCACGCCTGGCGCACGTCAAAAAGGCCGCCTCGATGGCGGCCTTTCATCAACTCAAGAACATCAGGGGCTTAGAGTGCAGAGGTGATCTGCAGCTCGTTGGCTCCGTCGAGCCCGTAGATGTCGTCGCGGAACTGCACGACGCCAGGCCCCGTCGACCAGGCCGAGATGTAGAGGAAAAAGACCGGCACCGGATTGGTGACCTGCACCGGGATGTTCTCGCCGCTCTTGATCGACGCCTCGAAATGCTGGCGGCTCCAGCCCGGCGTGTCGCGCAGGATCCAGGTGACGAGGTCGCGCACGTTCTGGACGCGCACGCAGCCCGAGGAATCGAAGCGCATCATTTTGCCGAACAGGCTCTGCTGCGGCGTGTCGTGCATGTAGACGCCGTCCGGACTCGGGAAATTGATCTTGACCGAGGCCATCGCATTGCCGGCGCCCGGATCCTGGCGAAAGCGGTATTTCTCCGCGTCGTCGGTCGACCAGTCGACGGTCAGTGGATCGACCTCGCTGCCATCCGGTGCGAACAGCCGGATCTTGCTGTCCTTAAGATAGTTAGGGTCCTTCCGCATCAGCGGAATGATGTCCTTGCGCACGATCGAGACCGGCGCGTTCCAGTAAGGATTGACGATGATCTCGTTGATCTTGGAATCGACGATCGGCGTCTGGCGATCGATCTTGCCGACAACGGCGGTGTGGCGCAGCACGACGCGGTCGTTCTCGACCGCTTCGATCTGGGCGCCAGGGATATCGACCAATACATAGCGGTTGCCCAGCGTACCGGCGCGTTCGTTCAGCCGCTGCAGATTGGTCTGCAGCTGGCCAAGCCGGACCTGCGCCGAGACATTCATCGCCGCATAGCTATATTGGCCCAGGGTCCCGTCGGAAGGCAGGCCATGACGCGCCTGGAAGCGCTTGACCGCCGCATCGACATAGGAATCGAAGGCCTCTGAAAGGCCGGCGCTCTGCGCCAGGTCGCCCGAAATCATCAAGCGCCTGCGCAATGGCACCACGTCGGGATCGATGACGCCGAGTTGCAACTTCTTGGTGTCCGGGACCCGCTCCCAGCCGCCCTGCGCGACGATGTTCTGATACTGCGCGATCGCCTGCTCGGTGTACGCAACGGTCTGCAGGCTGACGATCGGCAGCGTCGAGGCCACCTTGCCGCCCTCGCTGGCGCGGGCGTCGAACTGGTCGTTCCAGTTGCCGCGGCCCGAGGATTTCAGGATGTCCGCGATCACGTCCTGCGCGCTGGCGCCACCGGCAACCATCGTCGCGGCCAACGCGGAGGCTCCGGAAAGGAAGAAACGGCGACTGGTTCTCATGTACGCTCCAGATAGTCCTGTAACAGTTTTTTCACCGGGCGATCCGCCCGCATGCTAGGCCCGGCCCACTCTAAGGTTGGCGCCCTTAACAATTAGCCAACCATGCCCCAATCGCTTCTGTGCGAGAACGCGCCGGGCGCGATGCGCCTTCACTGAGGCGGTTGGCGGGGAGACGGTTTGGCTCGCGCCGCAACATCACCCGCGTTCTCGCTTCCACCGGGAATATGGCGGCAACGTGACCCTGACCGCGATTTGGATCGGCTGGCCTCACGAAACGCAAAGACCGATGCTTTTCGGCACCGGTCTTTTGGATCACTCCCCCGACCGCCCCCGTGGCGCGGTTGCATGCGATGGACATGCTTTACATGCGATAGGCGATGGTGTCGTTCCAGAAGCGGTCGAGGCGCTGCAAGGCGCGGTTCATCTGCTTGAATTCTTCCGTGTTGATGCCGCCGACCTGCTCGATCGAGCCGACATGGCGCTCGTAGAGGCCGGCGACGACTTCCGCCACCTCACTGCCCTTCGGCGTCAGCGAGACCCGCACCGAACGGCGGTCGATGCGCGAGCGCTGGTGGTTGATGAAGCCGAGATCGACCAGCTTCTTCAGATTGTAGGAGACGTTCGAGCCGAGATAATAGCCGCGCGAGCGCAGCTCGCCGGCGGTCAGCTCCGAATTGCCGATGTTGAAGAGCAGCAGCGCCTGGATGGCGTTGATATCGGAACGGCCGTTGCGGTCGAACTCGTCCTTGATGACGTCAAGCAGGCGGCGGTGCAGCCGTTCCACCAGCTGCAGCGATTCCATGTACAGCGAACGGATCGCCTCGCGGCGGTCATCGGATACGTTGGCGGTCTTCGCCGCCGGACGGGAATTGATCATTGTCTTTGCCTCTCGTTTGTCGCCTGGTGATTTTTTGTTTTTCACCTTGATCGCGACACTATCGAATACTCATAAAATTCGACTTAAACGCTAGGGCTAACAAGAGCTTACCGGTAATAGGTTTCGAAAGAGGCTTAACGAAGGGTCACCCCAACAAGGATGATTAACCTAAAGATTTAGCCAATGATTGCGGACGGTAATTTGCCCCGTCCAACCGCAGGCGTGGGCTATTCTTGTAGAGCATCGGTCCGATGCTCTATTGCCGGCTCCGGCGCTTCTGCATCCAGATCACCACGCGAAAGACGATGTAGAGCAGCGCCACCGCCGCATGCGAGGCGAGGATCAGCGGCCGGTGACCGAAGAGTTCGGGAAAGCCGGCATGCATGACGGTCTCGGTCGCCGCGCAGATGAACCAGATCACCGGCCCCCAGGAGGCCAGCATCCACAGACCGGCGGCGGCGAAGGGAAAGAAGACGGCGAGCGTCACCGCCGCCACCTGCCAATGCACCGGCATCAGGTCGAAGCGCCACAACGAGCCGGGATAGAAGCCGATCAGCCGGATCCAGTACAAAATCCCGAACAACAGACAGTAGGCTGAGATGACGCGCTGAAACCAGGCGAAGATGACCTCGACCGTCGAGGGCTGGAGCACGACGCGTCTCGACGTGACCTCGCTCACAGCTTGAGTTCCCGTTCGCCGAGCGGAGCGAAATAGGCATCGACGTCGGCAGCACTGACGTCGTCGATGCCTGGCGGCCGCCATTGCGGCGACGAGCCCTTGTCGATGATGGCGGCGCGGATGCCTTCGTAGAAATCGTGGCCGGCAAGCATGCGGTTGAGGATGCGGAACTCCATCCGCATGCACTCGTCCATCGACAGCGTCAGCCCGGCGCTGATCTCGCGCCAGGCAACATGCAGGCTGGTCGGCGAGCGGGTGCGGATCGTCGCCAGCGTCTTTGCCGCGAACGCGTCTGCGGGTGCGGCGCGCTCCAGGCTGCCGATGATGTCGCTCAGCGACGGCTGCGCGAAATGGCGGGCGATGGCTTCCAGTGTCGGACTGTCCGTTTCGCGCCGGGCCGGGACGGAAAAGCCGCGCAGCGCCGCTTCAGGGTCGCCTGTCGCAACCAGCCGGTCGAGAAAGCCGGCCTGGTCCTGCGCCTTGATCGTGTTCGTCGCCAGGCCCGACCACAAAGCGTCGCCATAGCGGATGCGGATTCCGGTCAGGGCCAGATACATGCCGAAGCTGCCACCGAGGCTCGGCAACAGATGACTGGCGCCGACATCCGGGAAAAAGCCGATGCCGACTTCCGGCATGGCGAACTGGGCGTTCTCGGTCAGCAGCCGATGCGAGCCGTGGAACGAGATGCCGACGCCGCCGCCCATGACGATGCCGTCGATCAGCGCGACATAGGGTTTTTCGAACCGCGCGATGCGGGCGTTCAGCCGGTATTCGTCGGCGAAGTAATCGACCGGCGGCTTTCCCACCCGGCCGGCCTCGTAGATGTGGAGGATGTCGCCGCCGGCCGAAAACGCCCTGCCCTCGGCCTTGACGACGACAACATCGACGCCGTCGTCGCGCTCCCAGGCGCGCAGCGCCTTGTCGAGCGCCTTGACCATGCGATGGGTGACGGCATTGAGCGCCTGCGGCCGCGTCAGCGTGACGACGCCGACGCTGCCCAGTCGTTCGAAGCGGATCTCGTTGCCGCCGCCAAAATCCATCGCCTAAAGAATCCCTCGCCCAATGCCGCCGGGACTGATGTGCTAAAGCGTGGCGCATGGCTGCGTCAATGCCAAGCCGCAATCCTGTCCGGCAACAACGGTCAGGAACTCGTATACCGGTATCCAGCTTGTGCCTGGCACTATCGTGCCGCATTGGTCAGCGGCGGAGGCTCGTGTTAAAAGCCGCCAATCCGGAGTTTGGCGATGAACAGATTCACCCCAGCAAAGCCTGCCGGCGCGCGCAGCGTCGACGAGATCACCGGCAGTCGCCGTTTGCGCCGCATGCGCAAGGCCGACTGGTCGCGCCGCCTCGTGCAGGAGAACCGGCTCTGCGTCGACGATCTGATCTGGCCGATCTTCGTCGTCGATGGGAACAATATCCGCGAACCGATCGCCGCCATGCCTGGTGTCTTCCGCCTGTCGCTCGACCTTGCCGTCAAGGAGGCCGAGCGCGCGGCAAAGCTCGGCATTCCGGCGATCGCCACCTTCCCCAATGTCGAGCTCGGCCTGCGCGACCAGACCGGCTCGCACATCCTCGATCCGGAAAACGTCATCAACCGCGCCACGCGCGCCATCAAGCGCGCAGTGCCCGAGATCGGCATCATCACCGATGCGGCGCTCGATCCCTTCACCTCGCACGGCCATGACGGCATCCTGCGCGACGGCATCATCGTCAACGACCAGACCGTGGAGCAGGTCACGGCGGCTGCCGTCATCCAGGCTTCGGCCGGCGCCGACATCATTGCCCCTTCCGACATGATGGATGGCCGTATCGGCGCCATCCGCGATGGGCTCGACGCCAATGGTTTTCAGGATGTGGCGATCATGTCCTACGCGACGAAATTCGCCTCCGCCTTCTACGGGCCCTATCGCGAGGCGGTCGGCACTGCCGGCCTGCTCAAGGGCGACAAGAAGACCTACTATCTCGACCACGCCAATTCCGACGAGGCCGTGCGCGAGGCCGAGCAGGACCTCGCCGAGGGCGCCGACATGCTGATGGTCAAGCCCGGCCTGCCCTATCTCGACATCATCCGCAGGCTGAAGGACGAATTCCGCATGCCGACCTTCGCCTATCAGGTGTCGGGCGAGTATTCGATGATCAAGGCGGCCGCCGCCAATGGCTGGATCGACGGCGACAAGGCAATGCTGGAATCGCTGCTCGCCTTCAAGCGCGCCGGCTGCGACGGCATTCTCACCTATTTCGCGCCTGAAGTGGCGGCGATGCTTAAGGGGTAGGCACTCGCATCGTTTTGGAATTTTGCTGCAATCCGATAGAATCGGCTCATGAGCAGGAACGAGGTCCTCGAACGGTTGCAGAGAAACGCAGATGCCATCAAAGGCATGGGCGCGACTTCGCTGTATCTGTTCGGGTCGGCAGCGCGGGACGATGCGCAGCGGGACAGCGATCTTGATCTGTTCATCGACTATGATCCGGCGCGGCGCTTTTCTCTGATCGACATGGTCGGGATCAAGCAATTTCTGGAAGAGAAGATGTCAACGGAAATCGACATCACCACGCGTGACAGCCTTCATCCTATGTTGAAGGCCGAGATCGAACAATCGGCCGTGCGCGTATTCTGATGGCAGTCCGCCGGATCGAGCCTATCCTAGCCGAGATGATCATAGCGGCGCTCCGCTCCGCCTAGCTGTCGAGCGCATACTCGAGGCGTCGCGGCGCATGTAGCTGCTGTTGCAACCACCCCTCTTTGCGGTGACCCTGATGCGAGCCAAACGAGCCGCTTATGCTCCGCGGCGAAATACCGCTTGTAAAATGCAATCAGTCTGGCTAAAAACAACTGCTTGCATTTCACAACTGGATTAGAGGGAGGTCCTCATGTCAAAGCTTCGCGTCAACGCTTTCACCGTATCTATCGACGGCTTCGGCGCCGGTCTCGACCAGGACCTGAAAGAACCGCTGGGCGTCGGCGGGGAAGCCCTGCACACATGGATGTTCGGGACCAGAACCTTCCGCAACATGTCCGGCGAAGATGACGGGACCACGGATACCGACGGCGCGTTCGTAACGCGCAGCTTCGAAAACATCGGCGGGTGGATCATGGGCCGCAACATGTTCGGACCGATCCGCGGCGCTTGGCCCGATGACACCTGGAAGGGCTGGTGGGGAGACAATCCGCCCTACCATGTGCCGGTCTTCGTGCTCACCCACCATCCGCGGGATCCTATCGTCATGGAGGGCGGCACGACTTTCCATTTCGTGACCGACGGCATTCACTCGGCGCTGGAAAAGGCAAAAGCCGCGGCTGACGGCAAGGATGTCCGGCTCGGCGGCGGCGTCGCCACGATCCGGCAATATCTGAGGGAAAAGCTCATCGACGACATGCATCTGGCGATATCGCCGATGCTGCTCGGCTCAGGCGAAAACCTTTTTGCCGGCATCGATATGGTCAAACTCGGCTACCGCTGCAGCGAGCAGGTGGGCACGCCGAATGCCATGCATGTCACCATCGAGCGCGATTAGGACGTTTCGTCTGCTCTGTTGGCGAAAGCCTCGGTGCAGGCCCCTTTCTCCCCGTCACCATACGGGGAGAAATGCCCGGCAGGGCAATGAGGGGCGGCGCAATCGATGAAAGGTTAAGCTGCTGGACAATACGCCCTCTCGCAATATGCATCAGAATAATTTTTGTCCCCATGCAGTGACATTGGGGGGTAAATTGTCGAGGTTGGCGCAGCCCCTCATCCGCCTGCCGGCACCTTCTCCCCGTATAGTGACGGGGAGAAGGGGGCCATGAATCAATACTTCTCCGGAACATACAGCTCGCGCGGCAGCACCTGGCGCTCGTATTCTGGATTGAAGACGCGATCGGGCAGCGTGATCTCTTCGTGCGGCACTTCCTCATAAGGCATCTGCTTGAGGAGATGATCGATGCAGTTCAGCCGCGCCCGCTTCTTGTCGTTGCCCTCGACGATGAACCAGGGGGCTTCGGGAATGTTGGTGCGGGCGAAGGTCTCTTCCTTGGCCTTGGTATACTGTTCCCAGCGCACGCGCGACTGCAGGTCCATCGGCGACAGCTTCCACTGCTTCATCGGATCATGGATGCGCATCTGGAAACGCATCTGCTGCTCCTCGTCGGTGATGGAGAACCAGTATTTGACCAGGGTGATGCCGGAGCGGACCAGCATGCGCTCGAACTCCGGCACGTCGCGAAAAAACTCCTCGACCTGGTCCGGCTCGGCGAAGCCCATCACACGTTCGACGCCGGAGCGGTTATACCAGGAGCGGTCGAACAGCACGATCTCGCCGCCTGCCGGCAGATGCGGCACGTAGCGCTGAAAATACCATTGCGATTTCTCGCGCTCGGTCGGCGCCGGAAGTGCGACGACGCGGCAGATGCGCGGATTGAGCCGCTGGGTGATGCGCTTGATGACGCCCCCCTTGCCGGCCGAATCGCGGCCCTCGAAAACCACCACCAGCTTCTTCCTGGTGTAAGCCACCCAGGACTGCAGCTTGATCAATTCGGATTGCAGCGTGATCAGGTCGCGAAAATATTGCAGGCGATCCATCGAGGGCGGATGCGCGTTCTTGTAGATCCTGGCGATTTCCAGCGACAGCGCCGGTTCCGACATCTCCAGCTCGTAGTCCTCGTCGAGCGTGTCGGCGAGTTCCGCTTCCAGCCAGTCCCTGGCGGGAGAATTCTGTTTTGCTTCGGTCATTTATGCTGCTCCGCGTGCACGCCCGCGTCGGCCTCGGCCTGCCGGCCGAGATCGGACACCTTGAGCCGACTTGCATATAGGCCGGCAATGACGGTTTTATTGCAGCCGGCCCGCACGCCGGTCGCCCAACTCCGCGAGATGGGATCGATCAGCCTCCTGGCACACACGACAAGCGGCTCGAATTGTCCCACAAATGCCAGGTTTCCCCGAGCAACCTTCAAAACACTCTTTTCAACGCAATCGCGAGGATCTGACATGGAATACCGCACACTCGGCCGTTCCGGGCTGAAGGTTTCGACGCTGACCATGGGCACCATGACTTTTGGCGGCGCCGGCGCATTCTCGGCGGTCGGCAAGACCGATCTCGACGAGGCACGCCGGATGATCGACCTCTGCATCGACGCCGGCATCAATCTCATCGACACCGCCAATGTCTATTCGAACGGGCTTTCGGAAGAGATCATCGGCGAAGCGCTCGGCGGCAAACGCAAGGGCGATGTGCTGATCGCCTCCAAGGCGCGCATGCGGATCGGCGACGGCCCCAACGATGAGGGCCTGTCGCGCTACCATCTGATCCGCGAGTGCGAGAAGAGCCTGAAACGCCTCAGGACCGACGTCATTGACATCTATTTCCTGCACGAATGGGACGGCACGACGCCGCTCGAAGAGACCATCGCCGCGCTCGACACACTCGTCAGCCAGGGCAAGGTCCGCTATGTCGGCTGTTCCAACTATTCCGGCTGGCAGGTGATGAAGGCGCTGGGGGTCAGCGACCGCCAGCACCAGCCGCGTTTCGTCACCCAGCAGATCCACTACACGCTGGAAGCGCGCGAAGCCGAATATGAACTGCTGCCGATCTCGGTCGACCAGGGGCTTGGCGTGCTGGTGTGGAGCCCGCTCGCCGGTGGATTGCTGTCCGGCAAATACCACCGCGACCAGGCCACCGCGCGCCAGCTCAGCGGCTGGACCGAACCGCCAATCCGTGACGAGGACCGGCTGTGGCGGATCGTCGACGCGCTTGCCCATATCGGCGAGAACCATGGCGTCTCGGCGGCGCAGGTGGCGCTTGCCTGGCTGCTCGGCCGGCCCGCGGTCAGTTCGCTGGTGATCGGCGGACGGACCGAAGCGCAGTTCAAGGACAATATCGCCGCAGCCAGCCTGGTGCTGACCAGCGATGAGCGCGCACGCCTCGACACTGTGAGCCGCCCGCCGGTTCTCTACCCGTATTGGCACCAGCAATTCACGGCAAAAGACCGGTTTGGTCCGGCCGATCTGGTTCTTGACCGAGAAGATATCTGACAACGGATCAGGTCGAAGGTCGCCGTGGGCTTAGCCTGAGATAAAACGCCAGACCTCGGGATCAGGCTCGATCTGGCCGCTGAGCACGAAATATTTGTAGAGCACGAGCAAGCAGATCGCCTGCTCGGCCCGCTCGTCGGCGAACTTGCGGCAATAGGCGTTGGCGGCGGCAACGATGCGTTCGGCCTCAGTCGGATGGCGTTCGAGATATTGCACCCGCTCGGCAAGATCCGTGAAATCAGGTTCGAGCGGCACATAGTGAACACCAGCCACGAGTTCGCTTTCGGCGAACCATGTCTCATATGTCGGCGGCGGCATCAGGCACAGCGAATTCGAACTCATGACCCATTTCAAGTTGGTCGCCACATCGTTGCCTTCGAGCGAAATGATGTAGCGACAGCGCCGCTGCTGGTCGATGCTCAGATAAGGCTTGCGATATTCCGGCGCTGCCGTCGGTTTGGGCGTTCCGACATCGCAAAAGGGCAGATCGCGCGCAGCGTCCAGAAGCAAGGTCCTTATCGGATTGTTGAGCTCGCCGCGCCACACCGCAACCGGAAGCTTGTCCGCGAAGGCTACATCGTCGGCGGGCATGTGGAAGTGGCGGAACTTGTTGAGCTTGAACAGGACCCCGTTGCTGTTGTCGCCGGCGATCGGCCGATCCTTGACGATCGACGGCATCGCAGGCACGTCGGCGACGTCGCCGAATTCGAGGTCGATGCGCAAATCGGGATCGAAGTAGCGGGTAAATTCCTTCAGATCGTAGTAATACATGCTCCGGCCTCTCGGTAGCCGGCTGACCGGCACGGCCCCGCCGCTCGGCGCGAAAGCGTCCTGCAATCTGTTGTAGTAGTTGAGACGCGCGCGGACCGATCCGTCCGAAAGCCTGGCCTGATCGAGCAGCCCGGCGAGCCTGCGGCGGAACAGCGCCTGCGGTGCAATATCGCGCACGGCATTGCGCGCATAGTAGAATAGCTTCTGTGCGTTTCTTTGAAGGGTGGCCATCGGTCACTTGGTGAAAAGTCGGCTTGTGATTTGCCCCCCGGTGCCTCCTACACCATTGTGCCGGCTATCTTGCAAGCCACGGAACCGTGTTCAGCCGGCCTGCCGGCTGTCTATGGAGCCGATCGCTCTTTGCGGTGTTGTGTTTGGAGCCCAATGCTCCTAGGCAGGGCTAATAACCCTTTGGATTGCGAAAGGAAGAGATATGGCGCGAGCACCGAATTACGGCCAGGAACGCAAGGAACGCGACCGGCAGAAGGCTGCCAAGAAGGCGGAAAAGCAAGCGGCCAAGGTTGCAGCCAAGGAACGTTCGAAGCCGGAAGACGAGACCACGTCCGAGACCGAAACGGAAACCGCAGAGTAAACTGCAGGGCAATCGCTTCATAGTGACGGCGAGAAGGGAACTGGCCGCAACTTTGGCGCGCTTTCTGCAACGCCGGAGATTGGCGAAACCCTTGGTGCAGGCCGCTTTCTCCCGTCCGGTGGGAAATGCCCGGTCCACCCTCCGCAGCTGCAGCGCAGCTGCTGCGGAGGACGGGCAGGGCAAGAGGGGCAGCGCAAGCTGAAGCGATTGCCCCTTAGTAAAAGCGCACCCGGCCCGCGAGGCGGATCAGATCAGATTTCGCTGCGTCTTCAGACCGGCGCCTTGTCGCTGACGAAAACGTTCACTTCGCGGGCGGCGGCGATGAAGGCACGCCTTGCGATCATTGCCGGTTTGTCGCCGGCCAGCGCATCATGGCAGGCCTGCAGCGCTTCGCGATGCTTTGGACTGCGCTTGCCGGGCCAGTTGTTGAGGAGGTAGTCGGAAGCCTCGCGAGCCGTGCGCAAGAGCTGAGTGGTTCCCGCCGCGCCCTTGACGGTCACGGGTGTTTCAAATCGGTTGTTTTCCATCGCCGCTCTTACGCCATCGCCGCTCGCGAAGCGAGTGCGAAAGTGGTTGCCACCGCAATCACCCCGCGACGCTGGCTAGTCCCCTGGCAGGCAGGCTGCGCCAGTTCTTGTGCAATGATGCCGTCGAGAGACTGCCGGACAGGACAGACATGCCGCAAGACCCTGCCACCCAAGGCGCCCACAATATCCATTGGCGCCGCAATCTCGCCGTGTGCTTTGCCGGCTCGTTCAGCACGCTTGTCGCCATGACGCTGCTGTTGCCCTTCCTGCCGCTTTACGTCGAGCAGCTGGGCGCCGAGGGCCACGCGGCTGTTGTGCAGTGGTCCGGCATCGCCTATGGCGCGACCTTCTTCGCCGCCGCGCTGGTCGCGCCGCTGTGGGGACGGCTTGGCGACCGCTACGGCCGCAAGCTGATGCTGGTGCGCGCCAGTTTCGGCATGGCCGTCTGCATGTCGCTGACCGGCATGGTGGAGACCGTCTGGCAATTGGTGCTGCTACGCCTGCTGATCGGTTTCGCCGGTGGCTATTCCTCGGGCTCGACCATTCTCGTCGCCATGCAGACGCCGAAGGAGCGGTCGGGCTGGGCGCTCGGCGTGCTGTCGGCCGGCATCACCGGCGGCGCCCTCGTCGGTCCCCTGCTCGGCGGCGCGCTGCCGCCCTTGATCGGCATCCGCGCCACCTTCCTGGTCGCCGGCGGCATGATTTTCCTGGCGTTCCTGGCAACGACCTTTCTCATCAAGGAGAACCCTCGCCCGGAAACCGACAAATCGGCATCGACCGAGAAGCCGAAAGGCGGCTGGTCGCAAGTCCCGGACAAGCGCCCGATCGTCGCCATGCTGGTGACCGGCACGCTGCTGAGTTTCGCCACCATGTCGATCGAGCCGATCATCGCTGTCTATGTGCAACAGATCATCGAGGACCAAAGCCGGGTCACGCTGATGTCCGGCGTGGTCATGTCGGCGGCGGCACTTGGCGCCATCCTGTCGGCCTCGCGTCTCGGCAGGCTCGCCGACCGCGTTGGCCACTGGAACGTCATCATCGCGGCGCTTGCCGTTTCGGCGCTGCTGCTGATCCCGCAGGCTTTCGTCACCCAGGGCTGGCAGCTCGTCGGCCTGCGTTTCCTGATGGGACTGGCGCTTGGCGGCCTCTTGCCCTGCATCACCAGTGTCATCCGCCATAATGTTCCGGACGGCGTCGGCGGCAATGTGCTCGGTCTGTCGATCTCGGCGCAGTATGTCGGACAGGTTGCCGGCCCGCTGCTCGGCGGCTTCGTCGGCGGTCATTTCGGCATGCGCACGGTGTTTCTCGGCACATCCGTGCTGATGGCGGGCGGAGCGGCGTATAACTGGCTGGTCCAGTCGCGCCGCGCACGCGACATGCTGGTGCAGGCGGGCAAATCCTGACACCGTTTGCGGGCCACTTCACGGAGTCCAAGCCATGAGCACAGCCGACCACCCAGCAAGCGGCATCGGCCGCATCCTTGTTTTCGCCGGCGGCCTGTGCGGCGCGGCCGGTGTGGCGCTTTCTGCCGCGGCGGCACATCTGGGCGGCGCTTTCGTCGGCACGGTCGCGACCTTCCTGCTCATGCATGCACCGGTCTTCCTTGCCGTCGGCCTCGTTGGCGCAAACCGGATCATGCGAACCGCAAGCCTTATTCTTCTCGTCGGGCTTGTCTTGTTCTGCGGCGATCTCCTTGCCCGCGACTTCCTCGGCTCGCGGCTTTTTTCGATGTCGGCGCCGATCGGCGGCACCTTGCTCATCGCCGGCTGGCTGGCCGTTGCGGCCTCGGCGCTGAGGCGCCCGCGCTCCTGAGGCGGCCGGATTCGGCTTCCGCCAAACGACGGTTAGTCAGACGATGGCCACTCTTGCCGGCGCTCGGGCCGGACCGGCAGGTCGCGATTGCGTGCCGCCGGCTTGGCCAGGCGCCGCCGCTCCGGCCTGTCGATGGCCGGCGAGATGCCCCAATAGTTGCGATAGATCTCTTCGAACAGATGGTTGATCGGGTGCATGGCTTGGTTTCCTCTTCGACTTGAGGTTTGAATCGATCCAATCGACAGGCATGAAAAAAGCGCTGCCGATCAGCTCCGCTTGCGCTCCACGAGAAATTGCAGATCGCGGATCCAGCCGGCGCTGCCTCGACGCGTCCGGGTCTCCGGCTTCGAAATTATGCTCCAGTCGTTGCGATAGATGTCTTCGAACAAATAATTGACGGGGTGCATGGCTCGCTCCTTGCTGAATCGATCCAATGACGATACTCAATTGGATCGATTCAAAAGTAGGCTTGGACCGCGCTGATGTCAAGCAAAATTTGAATCGATCCAACAAAGGTGCTAGATAGCAGGCTGGAGCAGAAAAATGGCATCATCCAGCGAAAGCAATACTAGACCCATCCGGCTGGCCGACATCGCCAAGGCCGCCGGGGTGTCGCACGGCACCGCCTCCAACGTGTTCAGCCGTCCCGAGATCGTGCGCGAGGAAGTCCGCGAACGGGTCAAGGCGGCGGCCGAGGCGATGGGCTATGCCGGTCCCGACCCGAAGGGTCGGCTGCTGCGCGCCGGCAAGGTCAACGCGATCGGCGTCGCCACGACCGAGCCGCTGTCCTATTTCTTCGACGATCCCTTTGCCCGCGCGATGATGGCCGGCATTTCCGAGGCCTGTGACGCCACCGGCGCGGGAATAGCGCTGGTATCGGCCGGCAACCAGGAAAAACTTGCCTGGAACATCCAGAGCGCGCTCGTCGACGGCTTCATCCTGTTCTGCATCGAGGGCGGTTCACGGCTTGTCGAACTGACGCGCGAACGCAAACTCCCCTTTGTCGCGCTTGAGCTCGGCTTCGACGACGACACCGTTTCGGCAATCGGCGTCGACAATGTCGCCGGCGCCCGCCTGGCGGCGCAGCATCTCGCCGAGCTTGGCCATCGGCGCTTTGCCGTGCTGGCGCTGCCCTTCGCCGACGGCAGCACCGGCCTTGTCTCGCCGGAGAAGGTCCGGACGGCCCTTTACACCGGCACGCGCGATCGCCTCGTCGGCTATTTCGAGGCGTTTTCCCGGTATGGCGTCGATACCGCCGGGATACCGGTATACGAGACCGAAAACGACGAAGCCAGCACAAGGGCCGGCCTCGAAACGATCTTCGCCTCGGCAGCGCAGCCGACCGCCATCCTGGCGATGTCGGACCGGATCGCCATGGTCGCGATCGAATGGTTGGCCGCGCGTGGCATTGCGGTTCCCGGCGACGTCTCCGTCGTCGGCTTCGACGGCGTGCCTGACGCCGCACTTTGCGATCCTCCGCTGACCACGGTCGCGCAGCCAATCGCCGAGATCGGCCGCCGGGCGGCGCGAACGATCCTCGATTTCGACGGCACGGTGCGGCGCGAGACGCTTGGCGTCGAGCTTGTCGTCAGGGCATCTTCGGGACCGCCGCCCAAGGCAGCCTGAGCCTGGCGTCTACCTATTAACGCCTGCCGCCATGGTCCCCACGCCGAAGGATGCATGGATCGGCGGCGCCTGGCTGCGGACCGGCTTGCTGTTGCCGCCAATAGAAGACAGCCATTCGAGATAATAGGCGAGCGCGAACTGCACGGCGATGCCGGCGGCGATCAGCAGGCTGTCATAGGCAAATCCGCCCGGGTTGATCAGTTTCATCACCTGCGCCGCCATGGCAATCACCGTGCCGGTGATGAAAACCGGCAGCGATCGCTTGCCCAATATGGCGAGCGGATGGTCGCGGCTGGTGCGGAACAGGTTGGAGACAGAAGGAAACGCCACAATCAGATAGCTCACCGCCAGGATGTGCAGCAGCCTCGGCAGCGACAGGAAGGTCTTGTCGAAGCCGGTCAGCACCACCGGCAGGTTCAGCCACGACACGTGCCCCCATAGCGGGCTGTGCACCCAGACCAACGCCGTCGCGACATAGGCCGCCGACGCGCCGACCAGCCAGCGATTGACCGGAATGACGCCGCCGCGCCGGATGTGCAGCATGCTCGCCAGGCCGATGTTGAAGAGGAACTGCCACGACAGCGGATTGAGGAACCAGAAGCCCGGCTCCGGATAATTTGGCGGGGCGATCTGGTAGATCCCGGCAACCAGCCACAGAGTTCCGGACAGGGCGAGCGCCGTGAAAGGCCGGTAGCTGATGAACAGCAGGAAGGTTGGCGCCATCAGCAGCAGCACCGCATAGACCGGCAGGATGTTGTTGTAGCCAAGCTGATGGCCAAGCGTGACGATGCCGATCAGCACATGTTGCGGGTCCCAGATCAACGGCTCGATGTTGATCAGCGTCAGCATGTCCGGCCGCTTCGCGAACATCGCCGCCGCGCAGAAGATGGCCAGCACCGCCATCGTCGTGACGATGTGGGCAACATAGAGCACTCCGGCGCGGCGCCACAATTTCAGTGTCGCCAGGAGCCGGTCTCCGGACTGGAATTTTGAGCCGTAGGCGAGCGCGACGGACATGCCGGAGATCAGCACGAAGGCCTCGGCGGCATCCGAAAAGCCGAAATTCTTGTAGGTCAGAGTCTCGAAAACCGTGCCCGGGACATGGTCGACGAATATGATCAGCAGAGCGAGAGCGCGGAACACATCGATGCGCGTATCGCGATCCGGGATACGCGGCCCGCGATCCGGTGAAATTGGCATGGTCATCGATAAAAGGCCTCAAAGCTGGTTGTTCATGCCGCGATCGATGCGACCGCCGGACGCACCGCTTCGATTCCTCCCGCAGGAGCATATCGGCAAACAAACGGACTGAAATGCGCCCGGTTCAATCAACTTTGAAGGAGCTCGAAAATATTCCGTTTTGAAGCCGGCAAATGAATAAAAACCACACGAAATCAATAGGATGCAATATGGCCGAAAAACCTCAGGAAGACGGCTTTTTGCGGCGCGACCTGCCGTTTTTCTACCGCCTTTACCGGCCCGTGGATGCGAGCGGCGAATGCCTTTTCCTGCTGCACGGGTCCGGCGTCGACGAGACGACGCTGGTGGCGCTGGCGCGGCAAATCGCACCGCGCGCCGTGCTGGTGGCGGTGCGCGGCCGTATCGCCCAGGAGGACGGTTTCCGCTGGTTCGCGCGGATCACGCCGACGCGCTTCGAACAGGAGAGCATCCGCACCGAGGCGGACGCTTTCGCCGGCTTCATCACCGCGGCCGCGAAGCGCCACGGTCTCGATCTCGCCCGGACGAGTTTCCTCGGCTATTCAAACGGCGCCAATCTGGTTTCGAGCGTGATGCTGCTGCATTCCGGCCGCATCGAACGGGCAGCGTTGCTGCGCCCGATGCCGGTGCTCGACGACGTGCCCCCGGCCGATCTGTCCAAAGCGCGCGTGCTGATCATCGCCGGCGCAGATGACCTGACCTACGCGCCCTTCGCCCCGGCGTTGGTCGCATTGCTCGAATCGCATGGCGCCGCGGTCGAGGCCCACACCATCGCCTCCGGCCATGAAATCGGCGACCGGGATGCTGAAATCGTCAGGCAGTGGCTGGCGGGCCCGGCAGCCGCCATCGCGCTGGCGAATTGATGAGCCCGTCGCCCTATGCCCGGCCCATCCGGTTCCAGGCATCCAGCCCGGCGATCTTGTAGGCTTCGGCCAGCGTCGGATAGTTGAAGGTGTTGTTTACGAAAAAATCGACGGTGCCACCGAGATTGATCACCGCCTGGCCGATGTGGATCAGTTCGGTTGCGCCCTCGCCGACGATATGCGCGCCGAGCAGCCGGCGCGTTTCGATCGAGAACAGAAGCTTCAGGAAGCCGGTGTTGACGCCCATAATATGGCCGCGCGAGGTTTCGCGGAAGCGCGCCACGCCGACCTCATAGGCGCCGCCGCCCTCGCGCACCTGCTCCTCGGACTGGCCGACGGTCGAGATTTCCGGCACGGCGTAGATGCCGTAGGGAAAGGTTTCCGGCGGCGGTGGCAACGGCACGCCGAAGGCATGGCAGGCGGCCACCCTGCCCTGCTCCATCGAGGTCGAGGCGAGGCTCGGAAAGCCGATGACGTCACCGGCGGCATAGATGTTCGGCGCACTGGTCCGGAAGCTCTGCGGGTCGACCTTGATGCGGCCCCGGGAGTCGGCCTCGATGCCGACCACATCGAGGCCGAGCGCGCCGACATTGCCAGTGCGCCCCGCCGCATAAAGCACCATCTCCGAGCGTATGCTGCGGCCGTCGGCAAGCGTCACCTCGGCATAGTCTGGTTTCGAGGCGATCTCCTTGATCGCACTGCCGAGCCGGATCGTCATGCCGCGGTCGCGCATCTGATGGATGAAATCGTCGACGATCTCACGGTCGACGAAATCGAGGATGCTGTCGCGCGGCTCGACCAGCGTCACCGGCACGTCGAGCGCCGAAAAGATCGTCGCGTATTCGACGCCGATGACGCCGGCGCCGATCACCGTCAGCGTCCGCGGCAGGCGCTCGAGTTCCAGCATTTCGTCGCTGTCGAAGACACGGATCTTGTCGAAGGGCACGTCGCGCGGCCGGTGCGGGCGGGTGCCGACCGCGATCAGCGCATGCGCAAAACCGACCTCGCTGTAGTCGCCGGTATCCGTCGTCAGGCTGGCTCTGTTGGGACCGAGAAACTTGACTGTGGCGCGCGCGCTCTTGACCGTGTTGCGCATGAACTGGTGCTGCAGCACCTCGACCTCGTGATCGAGCGTTTTGTGCAGGCGTTCGATCAGATCACCGACCGATATATCCTGCTTGACCCGGTAGCCGCGCCCGTAGAAGCCGCGCTCGCGCCAGCCCGAGAGGTTGAGCACGGTTTCCCGCAAGGTCTTCGACGGAATGGTGCCGGTATGCACGGACACGCCGCCAAGGCGCCGGCCCCTGTCGGCCACCAGCACGGATTTGCCGAGCTTGGCCGACTGCACCGCGGCGCGGCGCCCTGAGGGCCCGCTGCCGATGACCAGCATGTCGTAGTCCATATTGGCCCTGTCCCTCGCCCCTTGGGCGCATTTGCCGTGTTTGTTGCGCTGCAGCAAACTAACGTCATCCGTGCTGCAAATTCAACCGATCCAGTCTACATTCGGCGTTGCCCGGTAGCAGGGCCGAAAAAAGGCTCGATCTTGATTCCGCCGCAGGACTTCACCATTTCAACACCAGGCGGCCCGCACCCTATGCCGGGCCTGATTGCGAGGAAATGACATGAACGCGCGCGTTCTCGACGGCGAAATCAGCAGGCTCGATGATGTCAGGGCCTATGATGGCGTGCGCACGCGGCGTGTCCTCGCCTTCATCATCGATTATTGCATCGTCGCGCTGCTCACCATTCCGTTCGCGATCCTGGTGTTCTTCCTCGGGATTTTGACGCTTGGCCTTGGCTGGATGCTGTTTTCCATCCTCGTGCCGGCCGTCGCCATCCTTTACATCTGGAACACGCTCGGCAGCGCCGACCAGGCCACGACGGGCATGAAGATGATGGGGATCCGGCTCGACCGTCTGGACGGCACCCGCATCGACGGGCTGACGGCGGTGGTGCATTCGGTTCTGTTCTGGGCCGGCAACGTCATCCTGACGCCGCTGGTCCTTCTGGTGTCGCTGTTTGCCGACCGCAAGCGCACGCTGCACGACCTGCTGCTCGGCACGGTGGTCAGCCGCAGTGACCGCTGAAACAGCTTTTCACCAGCCCCAGCGAGCATTTATGTGCAAAGTGAAGGCGTCCGGTAGCCACGCTTTCACAATCCTGTTGAATTTTTCGCCGTGCGCGCCAAAGGTATGATGATTCGCAGGAGTGTTTCCAAGGGTCGATGACGCAGCATCCAACCCAGTCGCCGCAGTTCTTCCTGACCGCGCCGTCGCCATGCCCGTATCTTGAGGGCCAGTTCGAGCGCAAGGTGTTCACGCATCTGGTCGGCGACAAGGCATCGGAGATGAACGACCTGTTGACGCAAGGCGGCTTCCGGCGATCGCAGAACATCGCTTACCGGCCGGCCTGCGAGACCTGCCGCGCCTGCGTTTCGGTGCGCATCCTGGCGCAGGAATTCACTGCCAGCCGCAATATGAAGCGGGTGATACAGCACAATTCAGACCTCATCGGCGCGATGCACGACGCGCAACCGTCGACCGAGCAGTATTCGCTGTTCCGCAGCTATCTCGATGCTCGCCATCGCCGCGGCGGCATGTCCGACATGACGGTGCTCGACTACGCCATGATGGTCGAGGACACGCATGTCGACACCAAGGTCATCGAATACCGGCGCCGCGGCCCCGACAGCTTTATTACCGGCAAGGGCCAGGGCGAGCTGATCGCAGTCGCCCTCACCGACAAGATGGCCGATGGCCTGTCGATGGTCTATTCCTACTTCAACCCGGACTTCGAGGACCGCTCGCTCGGCACCTTCATGATCCTCGACCACATCGCTCGCGCCAGGGCGATGGGCTTGCCCCATGTCTATCTTGGCTACTGGGTCAACGGCTCGCGCAAGATGAACTATAAGATGCGCTTCATGCCGCAGGAGCATCTCGGCCCGAAAGGCTGGGAACGCTACGACCACGAAGCGGTTTCGCGCTGATCCGCTCTTTCGCCAACCATCCTTAAACTGCTTCAAGGGAGGATGCTTCTGGTTTTCGGCTGCGTGGCTGAAACGCCAGACGCTGGGCCAATTTTGCGCCTGCCTCCAAATTCATTGCGGGAACTGCCATGTCGTCCCACAACGATCATCAAAAAGGCCTTCTCATCACCGCCATCGGCGGGCTGACGCTGACCATCGACATTCCATTGATCCGGCTCGCCGACGGCGGCGCATGGACGATCCTCCTGCTGCGCACCGGCACCACCCTGGTCGCGGCGCTGATCATCTGGGCCGTGTGGCGCTCGCTGAGCCGTAACGCGCCGCAGCTCATCCCCGGCTGGTCAGGGCTCGTCGTCGCCCTGTGCTACGGCCTGACCTCGGTTACCTTCGTCATCAGTATCTATCACACCACGACCGCCAATCTGGTCTTCATCCTGGCCTTCAACGCCGTGTTCGCGGCGCTGCTGTCCTGGCTGTTCCTGAAGGAGCAGCCGCGACTGGTCACCGTGATGGCGATGCTGGTCATGATCGTCGGCGTCGCGATCATCGTCGGCGATTCGATCGGCACCGGCCACCTGTTCGGTGATCTCATGGCGTTGTGCTCGGCTTTCTTCATTGCGCTGGCCATCACCATCTCGCGCGCCAGCGGCAAGGACATGGGGTTCACTTCGCTGATCGGCGTGATCCTGCCCCTGGCCATCGCGGTGTTCATGGTTTCGGGCGAAGGGTTCCAGGTGAACGCGCCGTGGTGGATCATCTTCAACGGCGCCGTCATCATGCCGATCTCGTTCTTCTGCCTCGCCAACGGACCGAAATATATTTCGGGACCGGAAGTGGCGATGTTCTATCTGCTCGAAACCGTGCTGGCGCCGGTCTGGATGTGGATGATCTTTGCCGAGATGCCGTCGCGCAACAGCCTGATCGGCGGTGCGATCCTGATCGTCACGCTGGTCGCCCATTCGCTATGGCAGCTGCGTGAGGGGCGAAAACGCCGCGCCAGCCTTGCAGTCCGTCACCCGGCCTGAGACTTCTTCTCGGCAACGATTTCGATTTGCGGCGGCGCCCCTTCGAGTTCCGCCGGCGCTGCGGGGGCAAGCTCGTCGGCCAATTCCACCTCGCGCAGCCATTCGCGCCAGATCGCGACCAGCAACGCCATCAGCACCGGACCGATGAACAGGCCAAGAAAGCCCATCGTCTTGACGCCGCCGACCAGGCCGAAAAAGGTCGGCAGGAACGGCAGCTTTATCGGGCCGCCGACCAGCTTCGGCCGCAATGTCTTGTCGACGATGAACAGTTCGACGCTTCCCCAGATGAACAGCGCCAAACCGGCCATCGGCGAGCCGCTGGCGGCGAGATAGATCGAAACAAGCGTGAAGGACAGCGGTGCGCCGCCGGGGATCAGCGCCATGATGCCGGTCAGGGCGCCGAGCGTCACCGGCGACGGCACGCCGGCCAGCCAGTAGGCCACGCCCAGCACCACCCCCTCGCCGATGGCGATAATGGTCATGCCGGTCACCGTCGAGGAAATCGTCGCCGGCACGACGCGTGAAATCCGCTCCCACCTGGTCGGCAGGATGCGTTCGCCGAGACGGTCGACCTGCCCGGCGAAATGCTCGCCGTCGCGATAGGCAAAGAACAGCGCGATCATCATGAACAGCAGCGCCAGCAGAAGGCCGAAGGCGCTGCCGCCGGCGGCCAGCACGCCGCGGTAGATGCTGCCGATGTTGGCGCCGCTGATCAGCTGGATCAGCTCGCCGATGCCGCCGGGATGGCCGAGATTGCGCGTCCACTGCTCGTTCAGCCAGTCGCCGACCACCGGCAGCGTGGCGATCCAGTGCGGCGTCACCGCACCATGGCGGTTGGTCTCGATCGCCCAGCCAACCCATTCGCGGACTTCGTTGCTGGCGTAGGCGCCGGCGAGCGCGATCGGCACCACCAGGAAGGCGAGGATGAACAGGATCGCCAATGTCGCGGCGACCGTGCGGTTGCCGCCGACGGCAGCAAGCAACCGCCGATAGAGCGGCCAGCTGGCAAAGGCGATGACCAGAGCAGCCAGCACCGGGACCAGGAAACCATGAAAGAAATAGACCCCGGCGGCAACGATCAGCACCAGCAGCCACCGCGCCGCGGACAGCGGCGGAATGACTGCGGATCTGACCGGCGTCGACAGGCCGAACAGGCGTTGCTGCCCTTCCGGTTTCCGAACCCTGGCTTCTTTCAAATGCCCATTTCTCCCAAACGCGTGTGTCCGCGCCTAATGTAGCGATGCTTATGCACCGACATAGTGCAGCAATCGTGACGACATTCCAAATGTTTGGATGGAGCTGCTAATCTCCTCCCTTGAGGGGGAGATGGCCGGCAGGCCAGAGGGGGTCGGAACGTTCAGACGCGACCCTAACAGAGGAGGCTGGAGCTTCACGCGCGACGACCCACTCTGTCGCCTTCGGCGACATCTCCCCCTCTAGGGGGAGATTAGCAACTACCCGAATTTCCCCGTCCTCGGGAATCCCTTCGGCACCATGCGTCCAGCCGAGGCCCGGGCGCCGATCCATTCGACCAGCTCTTCACGTGATTTGGTGAAGGTGCGGTCGGCAGAATCCTGCCAGGAGAGACCGCTTGCGAGCGTGAAGGTCTTGAGGTCGAGGACGCCGCCATCCTTGTATTTCTGCAGGCGAACGCCCTTGCCGCGCCCCATCTCGGGGATTTCGGCGAGCGGGAAGATCAGCATCTTGCGGTTCTCGCCGACGATGGCGAGATGGTCACCGGCGACCGGCATACAGCGTTGGGCCTCGTCGGGCGCCTTGACATTCATCACCTGCTTGCCCTTGCGGGTGTTGGCGACGACTTCCTCTTCCGGCACGATGAAGCCGTTACCGTCGTGCGACACCAACAGCAGCTTGCGCTTGGGATCATGGACAAAGGCGGTGACGATGTCCTGGTCGTTGTCCATGTCGACGATGATGCGGATCGGTTCGCCATGGCCGCGCCCGCCCGGCAGCCGGTCGGCGCCGATCGTGTAGAACTTGCCGCCGGTGGTGAAGACCAGCACTTTGTCGGTGGTCTGGGCGTGGAAGGCGAGCTTGAGGCTGTCGCCCTCCTTGAAGGTCAGCAACGAATGGTCGGTCAGATGACCTTTCATCGCCCTGAGCCAGCCCTTTTCCGAAACGACCACGGTGACCGGCTCGCGCTCGATCATGGCATGGGCAATGTCGGTCAGGTCATGTTCGGGGGCGTCGGCGAACTGGGTGCGGCGCTTGCCGAGCGCGGTTTCCGGTCCGAATTTCTCGCGGATGCTGGAGACCTCCCACTTGATCATCGACCACTGCCGGGCGTCGGACGCGAGCAGCGCCTCGATCTGCTTCTTCTCGGTGGTGAGACCGTCGAATTCCTTGCGGATCTCGAATTCCTCGAGCTTGCGCAGGGCACGCAGCCGCATGTTGAGGATGGCTTCGGCCTGATTGTCGGTGAGCGACCAGCGCGCCATCATCACTTGCTTGGGCTCGTCCTCCTCGCGGATGATCCTGATCACCTCGTCGATGTTGAGATAGGCGATCAGATAGCCGGCGAGGATCTCCAGCCGCCTTTCGATCTCGCCGAGGCGATGCCTGGAGCGGCGGATCAGCACCTCGCGGCGGTGCTCCAGCCATTCCTTGAGCACGCCTTTCAGCGACAGCACGTTGGGTATCTTGCCGCGCGACAGGACGTTCATGTTGAGCGGAAAGCGGCTTTCGAGCTCGGTCAGCTTGAACAGCGATTCCATCAGGATGCCGGGATCGACCGAACGGCTCTTCGGCACCAGCACTACGCGGACGTCTTCGGCGCTCTCGTCGCGGATGTCCTCGAGCAGCGGCAATTTGCGCGCCATCAGCAGCTCGGCGATCTTTTCGATCAGCCGCGCCTTCTGGACTCCATAGGGGATTTCGGTGACGACGATGCTCCAGGTGCCCCTGCCCTGGTCCTCCTGGCTCCATTTCGCCCTGACGCGGAAACCACCGCGACCGGTCTCGTAGGCTTCGAGGATCGAGGCGCGGCTGTCGATGATGATGCCGCCGGTCGGGAAATCCGGGCCTTGGACGAAATCCATCAACGTCGTCACCGGCGCATCGGGTTGCTCGATCAGATGCAGGGCGGCGTCGCAAAGCTCGGCGGCATTGTGCGGCGGGATCGAGGTCGCCATGCCGACGGCAATGCCGGACGAGCCGTTGGCGAGCAGGTTGGGGAAGGCGCCGGGCAGCACGACCGGCTCCTCGTCCTCCTCATTGTAGGTCGGCCGGTAGTCGACCGCATTCTCGGTGATGCCGGACAGCAGCTCGGTCGCCACGTCGGTCATGCGCGCTTCGGTGTAGCGCATGGCGGCAGCGTTATCGCCATCGATATTGCCGAAATTGCCCTGGCCGTCGACCAGGGGATAGCGCATCGAAAAATCCTGCGCCAGCCGCACCAGCGCGTCGTAGATCGACTGGTCGCCATGCGGATGGAACTTGCCCATCACCTCGCCGACGATGCGGGCGCATTTGGCGAAGCCCTGGTCGGGGTTGAGCCTGAGCAACCGCATGGCATGCATGATGCGGCGATGGACCGGCTTCAGCCCGTCGCGCACATCCGGCAGCGCCCGGTGCATGATGGTCGACAGCGCATAGGCGAGATAGCGCTCTTCCAGCGCTTTCTTCAGATCGACCGGCTCGATGTTGTCGCCACCGCCATCGCCAGGCGGCAAAAGCCTTTTTCCCATAGGTTGGGACTAGCCGAGCGGGTGATTCGCGGCAAGAGGCGCCTGAATGGGGCAGCCTCTTGCGCAATACGAACCGGATGCCAGCAACATCACTCGGTTACATCCCGCTTCTATGACAATGGATCGGATTTGCCTTTCGCCGTGGTTTTCCACCATTGTGCGGCGGAACGCCTTTTTCCCGTCCAGTTCGTCACGGAAGGGTGACGGCGCAACAAATTGAAAAATCTTCAGCACACTCTCAGGGAACCGCGATGACGATCAGACGCTCGACACTCAACAGACTCGCTTTTTCGACCTTGCTGCTGACGCTGCCGCTGAATGCGGCCCTCGCGCAAGATGCGGCGGTCGCCGACCGGCTGAAGGCGGCTCTCGCCGCGCAGGGCGTCGACATCTCCTGGACCGGGGTGACGGGCGATGCCTCCAGCATGGTGCTGCAGGGCGTGGCCCTCAAACCGGCGGCCGAAAAGGAAGCGCTCAAGATCGGCGACATCAAGCTCGAAGGCGTGACCGAAGCCAATGGCGGTTATGAAATCGAAACCGTCTCGACTTCGGCATTCCAGCACAGCGAAAACGGCGTCACGCTCGACCTCAGCCCCTTCATCATCCACGACATGACGGTTCCGGCCGACGGCGCCACAGGCCCGCTCGGTTCAATGATGATGTATGAATCGGCCGAGCTCGACAACATGACGGTCAAGGTCGCCGACAAGACCGCCTTCTCGATGGACGGGCTCGCCATCGAAATCACCCCGCCAGCCGACGGCAAGGCGATGGCGTTTTCCGGCACCACGGAAAAGTTCAATGCCGACCTGACGCTGGTCGAGGACCCGAAGTCCAAGGACGTGATCAACGCGCTCGGCTACCAGAACATCACCGGAAACCTTGCCATGGAGGGCACCTGGCAGCCTGCGGACGGCAAGATGGAGCTGTCGAAATACGACATCTCCGTCGACAATGCCGGAACGCTCGGCATGACCTTCGGTTTCGGCGGCTACACGCTCGACGTCATCAAGTCGTTACAGGAGATGCAGAAGAAGATGGCGGCGCAGCCCGAAGGCGCCGACAATTCGGCGCAAGGCATGGCCATGCTTGGCGTTTTGCAGCAGCTTTCGTTCAACAGCGCTTCGATCCGCTTTGACGACGATTCTCTGACCAACAAGGTGCTGGACTATGTCGGCAAGCAGCAAGGCATGTCCGGCAAGGACGTCGCCAACCAGGCCAAGGCGGTCGTGCCTTTCGGCATGGCGCAGCTCAACAATCCGGAATTGACGGCGCAGGTGTCGGCTGCGGTCGGCAAATATCTCGACGATCCGCAGAGCATTGAGATCCTGGCCGAGCCGCCGGCAG
The DNA here is from genome assembly GCF_055811435.1 of Mesorhizobium sp. WSM4837. NCBI lineage: Bacteria > Pseudomonadati > Pseudomonadota > Alphaproteobacteria > Hyphomicrobiales > Phyllobacteriaceae > Mesorhizobium > Mesorhizobium sp. WSM4837. The sequence continues at coordinate 35,406 of NZ_JBVVQE010000011.1, read as the reverse complement.
CGGTGCCGTTCGCGCTGATCATGGCAGGCGCCATGTCCAACCCGGCGGACCTGACGAAGACGCTTGGCGTGACGGTCAAGGCGAACGAAGACTGATTGGGGCGGGGGCCTCGGAGCGTCAGCGCCGCCCCTCACTGCCCTGCCGGGCATTTCTCCCCGGATAGTGACGGGGAAAAAGACACCGTCACAAATGATTTCGCCAACTGGCAGCGTTGCAAGACGGGTGCCAACGTCGCGGCCATCTGTCCTTCTCCCCGTCACTATACGGGGAGAAGGTGCCGTCAGGCGGATGAGGGCAGCGCAAAACGACAGCGTTTAGAGTCGGTTGCGGGACGTTTTTAACCCTCTTTCTTGGTCACTGCGACGCGCAGCGACAATTCGCGAAGCTGTTGCGGGCTGGCTTCCGACGGCGCGCTCATCAACAGATCATAGGCCTGCTGGTTCATCGGGAACATCGTCACTTCACGAAGGTTCCTGGCACCGACCAGCAGCATGACGACGCGGTCGATGCCGGCCGCCATGCCGCCATGCGGCGGTGCGCCGTACTGGAAGGCGCGGTAGAGGCCGCCGAAGCGCTCCTCGACCGTCTCGCGATTGAGCCCGACAGTCTCGAATGCCTTGACCATGGTTTCCGGCAGATGGTTGCGGATGCCTCCGCTAGCGATCTCGAAACCATTGCAGACCATGTCATACTGGAACGCTTTGATGCCGAGCAGATCCTCACCGTTGAGCGCATCGATGCCGCCCTGCGGCATCGAGAACGGGTTGTGGGCGAAATCGATTTTTTTCTCGTCTTCGTTCCATTCGAAGAAGGGAAAGTCGACGATCCAGCATAGTTCGAAACGGTCGCGATCGACCAGGTTCAGCTCCTCGCCGGCGCGGGTGCGTGCCGCGCCCGCGAACGAGACGAACTTTTTCGGGTCGCCGGCGACGAAGAAGGCGGCGTCACCATCGGCAAGCCCGAGTTGGAGGCGGATTGACTCGGTGCGCTCCTCGCCGATGTTCTTGGCGAGCGGACCGGCGCCTTCGAGCTTCTCGCCCTCCTTGCGCCAGAAGATGTAGCCGAGGCCCGGCTGGCCTTCGCCTTGCGCCCAGGAATTCATCCGGTCGCAGAAAGCGCGTGAACCGCCGGTCCTGGCCGGAATGGCCCAGACCTCGGCCTTCGGGTCGTTGGCAAGGATGTTGGCGAACACCTTGAAGCCGGACTCGCGGAAATGTTCGGAGACCGCCTGCATCTCGATCGGGTTGCGCAGGTCCGGCTTGTCGGTGCCGTATTTGCGCATGGCGACGTCATAGGCGATGCGCGGAAACTCCTGCGTCACCGGCTTGCCGGCGGCAAAGGACTCGAACACGCCCCGCATCACCGGCTCCATGGTCGCCAGAATGTCGTCCTGCTCGACGAAGCTCATTTCCAGGTCGAGTTGGTAGAATTCGCCCGGCAGCCGGTCGGCGCGCGGGTCCTCGTCGCGGAAGCAAGGCGCTATCTGGAAGTAACGGTCGAAGCCCGACACCATGATCAATTGCTTGTATATCTGCGGCGCCTGCGGCAGCGCGTAAAAGGTGCCGGGATGGATACGTGACGGCACCAGGAAATCACGCGCGCCTTCGGGCGACGAAGCGGTCAGGATCGGCGTCGAGAATTCGGTGAAGCCGACCTCGCCCATGCGCTTGCGCATCTCGGCAATGATCTTCGTGCGCGCCACGATGTTCTTGTGCAGCGTGTCGCGGCGCAAATCGAGGAAGCGGTATTTGAGACGGATGTCCTCGGGATAGTCCGGCTCGCCGAACACCGGCAGCGGCAGTTCCTTGGCCGCCGACAGCACTTCGATCTCGCGCGCGAAAACCTCGATTTCGCCGGTCGGCAAATTGGCGTTCGCGGTCTCGGCCAGACGAGCCTTGACCTCGCCGTCGACGCGGACGACCCATTCGCCGCGCACGGTCTCGGCAATCTTGAAAGCCGGCGAATCCGGGTCGGCGACGATCTGCGTCAGGCCATAGTGGTCGCGCAAATCAATGAACAGCAGGCCGCCATGATCGCGTACGCGATGCACCCAGCCCGAAAGGCGAACGGAAGAGCCGACGTCGCTTTTCCTCAACTGGGCACAGGTATGGCTGCGGTAACGATGCATTGTCATGGATAAGTCCGGATGTCTGATTGCGGCCAAGGCATGATGGCCCGGCCCGAAAATTTGCGCGAAAAGCACATGAGAGGCCGCCTTTGTCAAGGCAGGCGTCGCCCGGGCAGCATCTTGATTCGAACTTCGGCATTCGTCCGTGGCTGTGTGAAAACTCCGCACCACAGTCAAAGTGTAGAATTTCCTCCGCCTGATCGTGATCAGCGTGGCCGAGCCGTGTACAATGGCCGTCACATTGGCGGGAGGACTACCATGCGCATTCGCACATTGACTGTCCTGGTGATGCTGCTTGTCGGCACCTGCGCATTTGCACACGCACAGACAAAGCCGATGTCCATCGAGGTGTTTCCTTTCGAATTGGAAGACAAGAGCGCTGGCGCAGGCATAATTCCGCCGGATGAACATGATAGGCGCTATCTGTCCGAGTCGGCACAAATGGCGAAGGACATGCTCTCCCAGTCAGGGCGCTTTACAGTGCTTGATGTGCCAGCCGGGGATGAGCAGGCGGTGGCGCCGCACGGATTGCGCAATTGCGGCGGCTGTGAAAGCAAGATCGCCAAAGAGCACGGCGCGTCTCTTGCCTTGCTGGGCGTCGTAACGCGCGTCAGCCGAACAGAGCATACGATGTTCATTCGCATCCTCGACGCTGATACCGGGCAACCTGTTTCGCAGGGGTTTACCGACCTGCGCATGGGTGCGAATTACGCGTGGCCCCGCTCCGTCAAATGGCTGATGAAAAACAGAATTCTTCGATAGGGCGGCAAGCCACCCGAGTGCGCCATCGGCAGCGCGAAGGATTCCCAGCTAAAATCAAACTGATACGTTGATAGCCGGCGCTGGCCTGCTAACCGCCGGCAATTGCCGCTGGCATTGGCGTGGGCGATGGTTCAAGAAGGATCAACGACAGGCCCTCCTTCATGTCCTCCATGCGCCCGCTGATCCCGCTCCTTATTGCCGCCGGCATCCTGCTCGGCGGCAACGGCCTGCAGAGCACCTTGATCGCATTGCGCGGGGCGCAGGAGGGGTTTTCGGCCTCGACCATCGGGCTGATGGGGACGTTCTATTTCGCCGGCTTCCTGCTCGGCTGCCTCGCCGTCACCCACATCATGAAGGCCGTCGGCCATGTCCGCGCGTTTTCCGCGCTGGCGGCGATCGCTTCGGCCGGGACATTGCTTTTGGTGCTGGTCGTCGACCCGGTCATGTGGTGCGCGTTGCGTCTCGCCGGCGGCTTCTGCTTCGCCGGCCTGTTCACCATCATGGAAGCCTGGCTCAATTCCGGGGCCGCCAACAAGGACCGCGCGCGGGTGCTGGCCATCTACCGGATGGTCGACATCGGTTCGGTCACCGGCGCACAGTTCCTGATCCCGATCGTTGGCGCCGGCGGTTTCGCCATCTTCGCCGTCATGTCGATCATGATCACGCTCTCGCTGGTGCCGGTGTCGCTCGGCGATCGCTCCAACCCGACCCCGCCCGAAGACGTCAAGCTCGACCTCGCCCGCGTCTGGCGGATCTCGCCGCTCGGCTGCTTCGGCTGCATTGCCGTCGGCGTCACCAACAGCGCTTTTCGCACTTTGTCGCCGGTCTATGCCGAACAGATCGGCATGTCGGTCACCGACGTCGTCACCTTCGTCAGCGTCGGCATATTCGGCGGCGCCATCATCCAGTATCCGCTCGGCTATCTGTCCGACCGCTGGGACCGGCGTTCGGTGCTGCTGATAACGACGTGCTGCGCGCTGCTGGCGTCGCTGGCGCTGGTGTTCTGGGCGCGCAGCGATCCGTCCCTCAACTTCGTGATCGTCTTCATCTTCGGCTGCTTCGCCATGCCGCTCTATTCGCTGTCGGCGGCGCACTCCAACGACCGCGCCGACAAGGGCGAGTTCGTGCTGATCAACGCGGCGCTGATGCTGTTCTATTCCTTCGGCGCCATTGGCGGGCCGTTCGCCGCCTCGACGGCGATGCAGTATTTCGGGCCAAGCGCGCTGTTCGTGTTCACCGCCACCGTCTACGCCATCTTCGTCGTGGTCATCCTGTACCGGATGCAGGTGCGATCGGGCGTGCCGGCCGGCCATCGCAGCCGTTTCATCGGCCTTTTGCGCACATCGACGGTGTTCGCCCGGCTGGCCAAGCGCAACGATGATTCCGACGGGCCTGCCAGGCAATGATGACGGCCCGCCAGGTCTTGAAACCCGGACAGCGGCTTGACGAAAGCCCGCGCGGCTGAAATTGAAGGAGACCTTACACTTTGCCAAAAGCGATTTGATGCACGTCATCACCACCCAAAAAGAACTCGAGACCGCTCTCGCCGCGTTCGAAAAGTCGGATTTCGTCACCGTCGACACCGAATTCATTCGGGAGACGACCTTTTGGCCGATTCTCTGCCTGATCCAGATGGCAGCACCCGGGGTGACGGCGCTGATCGACCCGCTGTCACCCGATATCGACCTGAAGCCGTTCTTCAGGCTGATGGCCAACGAGGCGGTCGTCAAAGTCTTCCATGCGGCGCGCCAGGACATCGAAATCATCGTTCATCTCGGCGATCTGGTGCCGCATCCTGTGTTCGACACCCAGGTGGCGGCGATGGTTTGCGGCTTCGGCGACAGCGTCTCCTATGACCAACTCGTCCAGAAGGTCACCGGCGCCCGGCTCGACAAGTCCTCACGTTTCACCGACTGGCGCCATCGGCCGCTTTCCGAAAAACAGCTCGACTACGCGCTTGCCGACGTCACCCATCTGATCGAGGTCTACCAGCACCTCAGCGCGGAGCTGGTGCGGGAAAACCGCGCCCACTGGCTGAACGAGGAGATGGACGTGCTGACCGCCCGCGAAACCTACGATCCGCATCCGGAGGACGCCTGGAAGCGGCTGAAGATGCGGCTGCGCAAGCCGCAGGAACTGGCGATCGTGCAAGCGGTGGCGGCATGGCGCGAGCGTGAGGCGCGCGAACGCGACGTGCCGCGCGGCCGGGTGCTCAAGGACGACGCCATCTATGAGGTGGCGCAGCAGGCGCCGCGCGATGCGGCAGCACTCGGCAAGCTGCGCACCACGCCGAAAGGCTGGGAACGCTCGGCGACGGCAACGGCGCTGCTTGGCGCGGTCAACAGCGCGCTTGCCTTGCCCAGGGAAGAGATGCCGAAGCTGCCGAAGAGTTTTCAGCCGCCCGAAGGCTCCAATGCCGCCGCGGAACTGCTGAGAGTGCTGTTGCGGATCGTCGCCGAAAAGGAGGGCGTCGCTTCGAAGGTGCTGGCCTCGAGCGACGACATCGACCGCATCGCCGCCGAGGGCGAGGACGCCGACGTGCCGGCCTTGCAAGGCTGGCGACGCGCCGTGTTCGGCGAGGCGGCGCTCAAACTGGTGCGCGGCGAGCTCGCCATCAAGTTCGACAAGCGCAAGATCGCGCTGTTCGATTTGTAGCGTCTGCGACGTCCTTCTCCCCTTGCGGAGAAGGTGGATCGGCGCGTTAGCGCCGAGACGGATGAGGGGTTCTGGAAGAAACGCCGCGTTAAAATATTGAATGATTTTAACGATTTAATGGCCGCGATCCTTCCAACACCCCTGCCATGAAAGTAACTTCAAACTCTGTTTCATTTCAATCGGATAGCGGCTTGGGCCAAGGGCTCGATTTCAAAGCCGATATATCAGAGAAAGCGCCCGCGCACCTTTCATCTACGATGGCGCCCGGCGCCGGGCGATGTGTCTCATCCGACCGAGTTGAGCCTGTCCTCGGGCTTGCCAAAGGCATGACCCGTGGGCTCGGCCACCTTCTCCCACAAAGGGGAGAAGGGCAGTCAGCGCTGTTTCTGAGCGGCCAGGTGAAATACCGCGATGACGATCACGGGTATCGCCAGAAGCGCGAATTTGATGACGATCAGCGCCGAGGCGAAGGACAGCGAGTCCGGATTGGCCGACAGGAAATCGGAGAGCATGCGGGCCACCGCGATGTTCTGCGCATAATCGGCAAGCGTGTAGGGCAGCACCAGGACGAGCGCGAACAGCGACTGAAGCTGGGCCGACAGAGCCCGGAAGTTCTTCAGCCGCCGCCCGGCGGCAAGGATCAGGCTGACCAATGTGAGCGACAGCAGCGCCGGAAATAGCAGGTCGAAGGTCAGGTAATGCCAGACCAGGATGATCTCGCTGCCGCGACGCCCGAGTGCCGTCAGCCAGGCCATGCCCTCGTCCGGGGTGAACCCGGCAAAGCGCAAATCGAGCGACGGCAGGCCGCCGCTCAGCTGGCGGAAATAGAGGAACTCCATCGCGGTCATGGCGACGAAAACCCCCGCGCAGACAAAACAGAGCGCGGCAGCGTGGCGCGACAGCCGCAGCATCATTGCCGTCAGGCTTCGTGCGAACTGGTTAGGCTCCGCCGGGGTAATTCGGGCTTTCGCGGGTGATCGTGACGTCATGGGCGTGGCTTTCACGAAGTCCGGCGTTGGATATGCGTACAAACGTGGCGCGGTCGCGGAAATCGGCAAGGTCGCGCCCGCCGACATAACCCATAGCGGCTTTCAGGCCGCCGGCAAGCTGGTGCAGCACGCCGGACACAGGTCCTTTGTAAGGCACCTGGCCTTCGATGCCTTCCGGCACCAGTTTCAGCGTGTCGCGAACCTCGGCCTGGAAATAGCGGTCGGCGGAGCCACGCGCCATGGCGCCGACCGAGCCCATGCCGCGATAGGCTTTGAACGAGCGGCCCTGGTGCAGATAGACTTCGCCCGGGCTCTCGTCGGTGCCGGCCAGCAGCGACCCGATCATGGCGGCACTGGCGCCGGCGGCGAGCGCCTTGGCGAGATCGCCGGAATATTTTATGCCGCCATCGGCGATGACCGAGACGCCCGATTTCTGCGCCGTCTCGACCGCCGACATGATCGCGGAAAGCTGCGGCATGCCGACGCCGGCGACGATGCGGGTGGTGCAGATGGAACCCGGCCCGATGCCGACCTTGACGGCATCGGCGCCGGCATCGATCAGCGCCAGCGTGCCTTCTGAAGTGGCGACGTTGCCGGCCAGGATGCGGACCGAATTGGACAGTTTCTTGGCCCGCGTCACCGCATCGAGCACGCGTTGCGAGTGACCATGCGCGGTATCGATCACCAAAAGGTCGACGCCGGCATCGATGAGCCGCTCGGCGCGCTCAAAACCGTCATCGCCGACGCTGGTGGCGGCCGCCGCGCGCAAGCGCCCCTGCACGTCCTTGGTGGCGTGCGGGTTGAGCTGCGACTTCTCGATGTCCTTGACGGTGATCAATCCGACGCAATTGCCGCCGCTATCGACCACGACCAGCTTCTCGATGCGGTGCTGGTGCAGGAGCCGCTTGGCCTCGTCCTGATCGACATTTTCCTTGACCGTGATCAGGTTCTCACGGGTCATCAGCTCGTAGACTTTCTGGGCCGGGTCGGAGGCGAAGCGCACGTCGCGGTTGGTCAGGATGCCGACCAGCCGTCCGACCGTGTGCCCGCCAGCGCCGCCATTCTCGACCACCGGAATGCCCGAGATGCTGTAGTTGCGCATCAGCCCCAGGGCGTCGGCGAGCGTCGCATCGGGGCCGATGGTGACGGGGTTCACCACCATGCCGGATTCGAACTTTTTGACTTGCCGCACCTGCTCGGCCTGTTCGGCAGGCGAGAAATTGCGGTGGATGACGCCGATGCCGCCGGCCTGGGCCATGGCGATGGCAAGACGCGCCTCGGTGACGGTATCCATGGCGGCGGAGAGGATCGGCACGTTGAGGTCGATGTCGCCGGCAATGCGGGTGCCGATATCGGTTTCGCCGGGCATGACCTCGGAATGACCCGGCTGCAGCAGCACATCGTCAAAGGTCAGCGCCAATGCGCCCGTGGACGTTTCGATAATCTTTGCCATGGCCAGCCCTCGGAATGCATGAAAAGCGCTGGACCGGATGGACAGCGCCGACTCGTCTTCTTCCCTTTCAGGATTGGCGCTGGCTCGTAACACGTCCCGTCGCCGTTGAAAAGCCGATTGCTTGTGCACGACAGGGCCGCGAACTCAGCTTAATGCCTTTCGCGGTGACGGATGGCGACCGGCATTCACCGCTGGTGATTGGCGAAAGCCGAAGCGGCCGCCTCGCCGACGGCGCTGCTCCGGAGTTTTGTTGGGCATGCCCGCTGCCAGGTCGCTCAAATGTGACAGCAAGTTAAGGCGACATCCAACGCAACCCGTGGTAACCGCCCTGCCTGTCGGCTTGCCCGGTCGGCAACAATCGAATCCGGACGCGCTCCATGAACCGCACCATTCCGCTTATCCTGGCGGTCGCCCTTTTCATGGAAAACATGGATTCGACCGTTATCGCAACGTCGCTGCCGGCGATCGCCGTCGACCTCCAGACCAGCCCGGTGGCGCTCAAGCTGGCGCTGACCGCCTATCTGGTGTCGCTGGCGGTGTTCATTCCGATCAGCGGCTGGATGGCCGATCATTTTGGCGCCAAGACCGTGTTTCGCGCCGCGATTGCCGTGTTCATCGTCGGATCGGTCGCTTGCGCGGTGTCGAATTCGCTGCCGGCCTTCGTCGTCTCACGCTTCCTGCAAGGCATTGGCGGCGCCATGATGACGCCGGTGGGACGGCTGGTGCTGGTGCGCGCCACGCCGAAGAGCGAGCTCGTCGCCGCGATGTCGTGGCTGACCGTTCCGGCATTGGTCGGGCCGCTCGTCGGGCCGCCGGTCGGCGGTTTCATCACCAACTATTTCAGCTGGCACTGGATCTTCCTGATCAATGTGCCGATCGGGCTGATCGGCATCTGGCTGGCCACGCGCTTCCTGCCGGAGACCGAAGCGGCGCCAACGCCGCCGCTCGATTTCATCGGCTTCGTGCTGAGCGGCCTGGCGGCATCGGGCATCGTTTTCGGCCTGTCGGTGGTCAGCCTGCCGGCCTTGCCGCCGATTGCCGGCTTCCTCACCGTGGCTGTCGGGCTGGTTTCTGCCGTGCTTTACCTCCTGCATGCGCGCCGCGCCAAAAATCCGCTGCTGGCGCTCGAACTGTTCCGCAACCAGGTGTTCCGCGCCTCGGTCCTCGGCGGCGGGCTGTTCCGCATCGGCATCGGCGCCGTACCCTTCCTTTTGCCGCTGATGTTCCAGATCGGCTTCGGGCTGACGCCGTTCCAGTCGGGAATGATCACCTTCGTGGCGGCGATCGGCGCCATCGGCATGAAATTCGTCACCGCGCTGATCTTCCGGGTCGCCGGCTTCCGCCGCGTGCTGATCTTCGGCTCGCTGATCGCGGCGGCGTCGATTGCCATCAACGGCCTGCTGACGCCCGAGACGCCATATCTGCTGATCCTCGCCGCCTTGCTCGCCGGCGGCTTCATCCGCTCGATGTTCTTCACCGGCATCAACGCGCTAGCCTATGCCGAGATTTCGACCGCCGACACCAGCAGGGCGACGCCGATCGCCGCAGTGTTCCAGCAACTGTCGATCGCGCTCGGCGTGGCGCTGGCCGGCGGCATTCTGGAAGTCTTGGCGACAATCCATGGCGGGGTGCTGACGCTGAGCGACTTCCACATCGCGTTCTTCATCGTCGCGGCGGTGTCGGCCGCCGCATCGCTGTCATTCATGCGGCTGGCGCCCGATGCCGGCAACCGTATCGGGACATGGCGGGCTGACGGCGCCCACGACGATGGGAGTGGGTCCACCGGGATCGTAGGCTCTCTCCCTTCTCCCCTTGTGGGAGAAGGTGGATCGGCGCGCAGCGCCGAGACGGTTGAGGATGTTGGACGGAATGAGGCGTTGGTGATTTTGCCGATGTATACGAGAGTTTGCGTCAAGCTGGAGCACCCCTCATCCCATCGAGCTTCGCTCGGCCACCTTCTCCCACAAGGGGAGAAGGAAAGGACGCTAACCCTTAAAATCCTTCGCCAGCAGATAAAGCTCCACCGACTCGTCGCGCGAGGCCGGCGGTTTGACGTGGTGGACCGAGCGGAAATTCTGCTTGAGCCTGGCGAGCAATTCGTTCTCGGCGCCGCCCTGGAAAGTCTTGGCGAGGAAATGGCCGCCCGGCTTCAGCACCGAGAGGGCGAAATCGGCGGCCACCTCGCACAGATACATGGTGCGGATGTGATCGGTCCGGCGATGGCCGGTGGTGGGTGCGGCCATGTCGGACAAAACGATGTCCGGTTGGCCGCCGAGCGTTTCGGCGAGCTTTTGCGGCGCCTGCGGGTCGAGAAAATCCATCAACAGCACCGGCGCGCCGGGCACCGCGTCCATTTCCAGATAGTCGATGCCGACGACATGCGGGTGTTCGGCCGTCGATTTCGTGCGCGCGGCGGCGACCTGGCACCAGCCGCCGGGTGCCGCGCCAAGGTCGATGACTTTCATGCCGGGCTTGAGCAGATGGTGCTTGTCGTCGATCTCGATCAGCTTGTAGGCCGCGCGCGAGCGGTAGCCGTCGGCCTTGGAACGCTGGACATAGGGGTCGTTGATGTGGCGCTGCAGCCAGCGGCGCGACGATTCCTTCAGGCCGCTTTTCTTCTTGATCCGCGTCTTCAGCACGCGAATGCCGGCAGAGCCTGGTTTTTCCGGTTTCCTGGTCATTGCCTGACTTCTTGTTTGAGCATGATATTTTCCGAAAACCGGTTGCCACTTTTCGCTGACGCGGTTCTGCGGTTCGGGATCATGCATTCTGGTCTGAGCATGATCTTTTCCGAAAACCGGCTGCCACTTTTCGGGATCATGCTCTGCCCCGCCCATTGTTGCGCCAGACACCGTCGTCGGCCATCAATTCGCTCAATATGCCCTCGCGCAGGCCGCGGTCGGCGACGCGCAGCCGCTCCGACGGCCACACCGCGCGGATCGCTTCCAGGATGGCGCAGCCGGCCAGCACCAGATCGGCGCGATCGGCGCCGATGCAAGGATTGGCGACGCGCTGCTGAAAATCCCAGCCGACCAGTTTTTCGACCATGCGGTCGACGCTGTCGCGATCCATCCACAGCCCGTCGACGCGGCGGCGGTCGTACCGGTCCAGGTCGAGGTGGACGCCGGCCAGCGTCGTCACCGTGCCCGAGGTGCCGAGCAAGTGGAATTTCGGGCTGGCGAGCACATGGCTCAGCCGGTCGCGCCCGTCGAAGGCGTGCAGGCGCACAGCCACATCCTCGACCATGGCGGCAAAGATCTCACGGGTGACGGCGCGGCCGCCGAAGCGCTCGGCCAGCGAGACGACGCCGACCGGCAGCGACGTCCAGGAGACGATGTGGTTGGCGAGCCTCGGCGAGCGGTGGCCGGTGAGATCGATCAGCGCGATTTCCGAGGAGCCGCCGCCGATATCGAACAGGACGACGCCTTGCGTGTCGCGGTCGACCAGCGAGCCGCAGCCCGACACCGCCAGCCGCGCCTCGGTCTGGCGGTCGATGATCTCGAGTTTCAACCCCGCCTCGCGCTCGACGCGGTCGAGGAACTCGGCGCCGTTGGCGGCCGTGCGGCAGGCTTCGGTGGCGATCAGCCGGGCCTTCCTGATCTTGCGGTTGCGCAATTTGTCACCGCAGATCTTCAGCGCCTCGACCGCACGGTCCATCGCCGGCTGCCCGAGCCGGCCATTGGCGGTGAGGCCCTCGCCCAGCCTGACGATGCGCGAGAAAGCGTCGATGACGCGGAACTGGCCGTGGCGCGTCGGCACCGCCACCAGCAGCCGGCAATTGTTGGTGCCAAGATCGAGTGCCGCAAACACCGGCAGTTCCTGCAGCGGCGGGCGGCGAGCAGCCGGCTCCGGCCGGCCTGGCGCAACCGACGGCAAGGCCGCGACGATCGCCGCGGGCGGGCGGCTGGCCGGAGCGCTGACAGCAGCAGACGCCACTCCGGCCGCAGCGAGGCGAGCGTCGTCGCGCGCAAAAACCTTGCGGCCGCGCCGGCGTTTGCGCCGCTTCCTGGTCTTGGCCTTCTGGCCATTCTGATGCTGGGACGCGTCGCCTGCCTGTCCGTGACCGGACCAAGGCTGCACCGGGCGGCCATTGTGCCGGCCGGCGGGTGGGCTTGCCTGACCCGAAGGCGGCGGCGAAGCCCTGGACACGCCCACTTCCGGCGCGCCGGCGCCGGTGTCGTGGTCTTCCACTTCAGTTCCTTCCGCGCCGCGCGAACCGGAGACCGGACGCAGCAGGCGCTTTCACGTGTTCCAAGTTGCCGCCAGACTAGCAGCGCCGGGCCGGATCACCAAGAGCGCAGGGGTCGAATTTGTCGCTGGCATTGTCTCGCCGCTCCGCTCGTCCCGATGATGGCGGGACAGCGCCCCCCTCTGTCCTGCCCTCTTTGCCAAAACTTGGCATCTCCCCCACTTGGGGGAGATCGGCCGTCACCGCCGCTTTCGCCAATCCCTACCGTCGCAGAAACGGGCGGAGCGCCAAAACTGCCAATCTCCCTCCTTGTGGGGGAGATGTCCGGCAGGACAGAGGGGGGCGCGAAGGATCGCCAGCCTTTCCTTCTCCCGCAGCAACGCGCCTTCGCAGTTGAATAGCCGGCTTCGATAAGGCATTTCTGAAATGGCGGGGATGAAACATTCGAAATCGCGGGCAGAGTTCCTGACGCGAACCGAACGGGCAACGGGGCTGCAACGCATGATCGTCACGCCATGAACTGGAGGCGTTATTTCTGGCCGGTCGTCGGCGTTGCGGCGGTCGTCTTCTCGCTATGGCTGCTGCTGCACGAACTGCGTGGCATCTCGCTCGACGACGTCTGGGACGGCATCGTCGCCATCCCTGCCCGCGGCTGGGTGCTCGCCGCTTTGAGCTCAGTCATCGCCTATGCGTCGCTGGCCGGCTACGATCATATCGCGCTCCTGCATATCGGCAAGAAAGTGTCGTGGCTGTTCGTCACCCTGTGCTCCTTCACCACCTACGCGCTGTCGCACAATATCGGCGGCTCGGTTTTTTCAGGCGCGGTGATCCGCTACCGCGCTTACGGAACCAGGGGGCTGACCGGACAGGACGTCGGCATTCTGGTGGCGATCTGCTGGATCACCTTCGTGCTGTCGACGGTGTTGGTTTCAGGCATCGTGCTGGTGCTCGCACCGGAGATCGTCGACCGTTTTTCCGGCACGCCGCATCATCGGCTTTCGCAGGCGGCGGGGCTCGCGATGCTGCTCGTGGTGGCGGCCTATGTCTTCGGCAGCTGGCTGCATCTCAGGCCGCTGAAGATCGGAAGGTTCCAGGTCCATTATCCGGCTCTGCCGATCGTCGCGCGGCAATTGCTGATCGGCCCGATCGAGCTGCTGGCGGCGGCGGCGATCATCTTCTTCGCCCTGCCCGAAGCTGGCAATCCCGGATACCTCGTCGTGCTCGGCGTCTTCCTGATGTCGTTCTCGGTCGCCCAGATCTCGCATGCGCCGGGCGGGCTCGGCGTGTTCGAGGTCGTCTTCCTGACCGGCCTGTCGCATATGGACCCGGTCGGCGTGCTGGCAGCACTGCTGGTGTTCCGGCTGTTCTACCTGATCATCCCGCTGGTGATGGCGCTCGGCGTCGTGCTGTATTTCGAGCACTCGCAGCTCGGGCGAAGGGAGAATTGAGGGGCGGCTTTGAACCACGCCCTTATGAAACGTGCCGATTGAAATGCCTTCGGCAGGCTTGACTATTTTCCGACGGCGGCTACAAGGCACGCGCGGCGCCATCGTCGCCCTGCCGCGTGGTTTTCAACAGCCGCGCCTGCTGGGGAATAGGTTAACGGTAGACCCACGGACTCTGACTCCGTTAGTCCTGGTTCGAATCCAGGTTCCCCAGCCAACAGTTTCCGCAATTAAATCAGCCCCTTATGCAGAACAATCGCGACCGAAACGTGTTGCATGGGTTTTCCTGCCCTGTAGCGCGCAAACCCTTGCATTCCGGGCATGTCCCGCCCCGTCCCTTTCTGTCCATGCAACACGATTGCAACACGGATCAGCCAATTTGTTCCCGCCATGTTCCTAGAGAGCGCGCCTTCGCCGGTGCCAATTGCGGTGCCCATTTTTTTCCTGCGACTGTCGGCAGGTCCGTGCGACAATCCCGCCGGGGAATCAACGCGGGATTTCTTACATGACGAAACTGAGCACTCTAAAACGCCGATGATGGACAGCGATAGCGGGGCTGCATTAGTTTACCACGATCTCAAAACGTCTCAGCGCGCGACTTTCCAGGTTGCCGCCGAGTGAGGTCGTTGGTTGACCGCGTCGCTGGTGCTAGTCCATTCTGGTGCGCTGTTCGGCATGTTTTCGTTGCTGAACAATCCAGCCAGCCAACCTGCGACGCTGGAAGCACTCAAAGCCCCGGTCTGGTGCTTCGTGGCTGGCCTTCTGCTGGCGCTGGCATAGGGTTTCTTCGCTTGGATCAACTGGTCGATGCACTCGTTCAATTACGCGTCCTCGGCACGATACGATATGCTATGGACGCTGAGAAGTGGATCGATCCTCCACCCTTCCAAAGGGCGTTGGACATCACGAACTGGGGCAGCATCGCTTGCGGTTTGCTTTCTGCCCTATCCATTGCGGCGGGCGCGGCTTTGATCCTGCATGGGGACTATCTAGCTGCAATATTCGGAATTTGATCCCGCCCATAGACCGCCACCGTGAGGGCAGCGGAGTCTCTGGGCTCATTTGGGCGTGTTAGAACCAGCGCTCCCGGCGCTGGTCGCCGGCCACAAGAACAAGGCCCAACAGCAAGCCTACAGCCGCGCCCAGCATGAAGGCGGACGATAGCGTGCCAGGATTTTCTTGAACGACACCGGAAGCAGTAGACGCCCTTTTGCGAAGTGCTTGCGTTGTCCGAGACACGCTATCGGCCGCGCCCTCATACCAACCAGTAGCTTCCTCGACCACCTCTTCAGCGTGCTCCGCGAGCGTCCGATTGATCTTGTTGATCTCGCGTTTCAGTTGCGCAACTTGCTTCTCCAAGGCCTCCTGCGCTTCGCGCTGCGTCTCCGTCGGCTTTGCGTCTTCGTTTGGGTCGTCGGCCATTGTGATGATCTCCCTTTTGGGTGGGGGCTCAACGGCCGCCGCCGCGTATGGTTCCTCAGCGACAAAAAGCCCGCCACCTTGAAGGCAGCGGGCTAGCAGCGGCAGAGTTTGCCGCCCGTCAGTGACGCTCTGCCGGTGCTTCGAGAAACTCCATGAAGTTCTCAACCACCTTGTCGATCGGCATTGACCGCGCATTGCATCCGCGAAGAATGGCGGGCGGCGATCTTGACAATTTTGAAGCTGGGAAGCGGGCGCCGTATGACCGCACTCTGCTTGACCTTCAGGCAGCGCTCGAATGGGCCGGCGTCGAGTTCATCCCCGAGAACGGCGGCGGCGCCGGTGTGAGGTTGCGGAAATGAAGACCAGGCGGCGCAAAAGATTTTGGGATCGAGCGAGAATGCGCCGGCTCTCCTCCATGACGGATCGCATCTCCGCAATCGTAGCCCGCGTGGCATCAACCTGCAACCGCGACCTCTCTACGTCCACGTTATCGATTTGCCACGGGTCCATTGCCGTAACTCACTGCGACTAGCGTTTTCGAGGCGACTAGCGTTTTCGAGTTAGAAATCGGGCTTCCCGCATAAGTGACGGCCAGTCGGACCCCAGAAGAGCGATAAGCTCGCGAGCCTGCTCTTCGGTTATATTCGCCTCTTTAACCAAGCGCTGAACGACAGAGTCGTCAGGGGCCCCGCTGGGTGTTCTGTCCCTATCGTCAGCCATCGGAAAAAATCCTTAGGTAGCATAACGCGACCATTTGGACTGAGTTCCTCCACAATGACTTCCGCGATCACGGGATTACTCGGATCTCCCCAAGCTCGGTAGTATCAAGGCGGCGGACGCCAATCCGCTAGGCCGGCGCCCGACAAGGCAATCTACCCCAACGCCCCCCCAAGTGGCGCCGGCCACTTTCAGCCCCCTCGTTCGAAAGTTGGCTTCCAGTCGCGATTGCGCGCCCGCTGCTGGCCTTCGTAGAAGAACACCTGCCGTCGATCACCACCGGCAGCCTTGCAATTTGAGCAGATAAAGAGCCCGACCAGGTCGTCATGCATCGAGCCGTGGTCACGGCCGAGCCTGTCAATCAGCGCCTGGATATCCAGCTTCATCGATTTGCAGCACATCGGGTGTCCGCAATTGACATAGATGGTTTCGCGGGCGGCCAGGGTGTCGGCGAGGGTCTTTTTGGGCATGGCGATCTCCGTTGAAGGGCTCGCCGCAACGGGGAGGAATATAATCCTGAAAACGAGGGCGTCGGCAATAGGGGACCCCCACTCTTTGACATTGGGTTGATATTAGCTCAGGGGCCTCATTTCTTTCGGCCGGACTCTTTGCGACCTTCTCGCTATCGTGTGCGGCAACGGCGCGGCGTCTTGAAGTATCCGCTTCATCGGCTCGTTGCGTTTTTCGTCAGTGTGAGCACGATAATGGAACGTCCAAAATCCGTATCGGAGATGATCGAGCGCTACGACAGCGATTTTTACGAGCCGATAGGGCGCTTGATAATGCAGTTTGGATTTCTGGAATTCCATATCGATCGTTGGCTGTCCGCGCTTGGCGCCGACCAACCGAAGCTGCGGAAAGCGAACAACTTGAATAACAAAATCACTCTGTATGGTCAGATCATCGACCAACACACCACCGAACCGAATGACCTTGCCGAGCGCGATCGCCTCGTCCAGCAGATGCGCGAACTCAACACGTTTCGCAATCGTGTCGTTCATGGTCCGTGGAGCGTATACCTCGGAGAAAAGAAGGCTTGGCAGAAACTCTCAGTCAACCGGCAAAATGCAACACACCAATTCTTTGAGGTGACTGCCGATGAAATCCGGGTGGCTGCTAGCGACCTCGCGAAAATCCAGGTAGAGGCGTCTCACTTTGCCTTTGGCTTTCTAGTACCCAAAAAGGCATAGCAACGAGCGTGGCAGGCGACAAAAGACTAACGGCTGGGTAGCTCTGGCTACTTGCGCACGATCCATTCCAGCAAGTCAGGATCGACGTCATCGCTCCCGGTAAAGTCGCTGATCAAAAGCGCGGCAACCGACCGCCATTTGTCTTCAGGGATCTTCTCTTCGATCACGGTTTTTATGAAGGCGCTGCGCAGGATATCGCAGTCAAAAACCGATACCTGGGCGCCTGCCTGGGGTTTCGCCATCTCAGCCCTCCTGCCTCTTGGGCGGAAGCACTGCCATCTCCCAAGCGTCCGCAATGCCTCTATTCGGTACGGACGACGTTGGGATTGTACGCTTTATTGCGAATTTCGCGAGTCCGGCCTCGCTCAATCTGGCGCGGCCTTCAATCCTCTTCCCGGAAATCCTGCAGCGATGCGTGCCGAAGATCCTCCTCGCACCTTAGATGCTTCACGCGGGCCTTGATGCCCCGGCTTGACCCAGTGCGTTGCCGGCCGCTTTGGCATATCCTTGGGCGGTGGCCCGGCATGTTCCTGCACGCGCTTCCACAACCGCTCCCGCATCTCGCGGTTGACGCTCACGAACGCACTGCCGACATATTTCCGGGTGCCTGGCTCAGCCATCAGAGCAAACGCCGGCTTGCCCCTCTCGCGTTCGACGCCGAGGAGTTCAAACTCGCTTTCGGTGAAGGATTTTGTCTTCAGCCAATTGGTGGTCGGGCCGCTGCGATATTTGCTGTCTCGGCGCTTCGATACCATCCCCTCCAGGCCGGCCGCGTCGATCAGATGATAGATCGCATTAGCCTCGCTTGGCATCGTCTCGCTGAACCGGATTCGACTATCAGACCCTATAAGGCCGGCCAGGATTTCCCGCCGATCCTCAAGTGCCATGTCGCGCAAGTCGTGGCCGTTAAGATGCAGCAGATCGAACGCGACGAAATAGAGGTCGTGCTGGCGCCTCGTGATTGCCTTGCGCAGCGCGGCAAAATCCGAAAGGCCAGCGTCATTCAAGACGACGACTTCGCCGTCGATGATGGCATTCTCGACGTCCAGCGTCGCGCCGCCGCAGCTAGATCGCGGTACTTCGATGTCCAGTCTAGGCCGCGGCGGGTGAAGATCCGCACACCGCCGGCGTCGATGATGATTTGGGAGCGGTAGCCGTCGAATTTGGCTTCATGCATCCAGTCGTCGCCTTGGGGCGGCTTGGCGACCAAGGTAGGCATCATCGGAGGAATGAACTCAAGCCGGCCGGGCCCGGCACTCACTGGTTTACGCACGAATTCGAGTTTAGGTCCGTCCGATCTGGCGGCTAGGGGAACGGAACGTGACCATTTTACTAAATTAGTAATGATGCATGAAACGGCATATTATTCGTCCCAGCCGGCGGACACGGCCCATACCCCCGCCGGTTAGGCCCGACGGTCGGTTGCCTACCCCGCAGCGGCTGTCGGGCCGTCCCTATCACAGTTCGGGACGATCAACGTGGGCCGAGATAGAACCAACAACCCCGCAACCGGATCAAGGGCAAGCGCCACGGGCCGCCTGCGAAGGACGAAGCAGAGCATTTCGAGTTCTGCCCCGTGTGTGGCCAAACGTTCGACAAGCGAAACCTTGGCGAGGTGCTGCATCATTATCTCCCCGACCATGAGCCGTTGAAGCTCGATGGATAGGTGAGTTGGCTTTCGCATACGGCTGGGGTCATCCAGAATTGTTGGCGGTCCCGACCAGGCGGTACCGGAATCGATTGCGGATGCGCTCGTTGAAGAAGCGGCCCTTGGCGAATGCGGCTCGGAACTCGGCGAAGGTCTCCGGCGGCACATCCTCAAACTGGTAGCATTTGCCGCTGGCCACGAACCACACCGAAAGGGTCCTACGATCCGGATCGTATTCCGTTTTGCTTATCGAGGTGGACGGCATGACGTTCACGCCTTGGTTCGGCGCGGAATTGTGGCCCCGTTGGTTCCCAGCACGGCAATTTAAAGGTCGGCCAGATGACCCATGCAGCTAGGGGGTTTCGTCCCGACCAGCCTTACCAATCGCCTCAAGCAATGAAGCTAGAGTTGGCGGCAGTTCTGGTTCGACCTCCAGCCCAAGCAGCTTATGTACGTTACGACGATTGTCTTCGGTGCCGATCAATTCGCGAACGGCATCGGCAAGGGTCTTATGGCCCGCTGCGTCACGCTTTGCCATGTCTGCATGTCCCAACCCCGCCCGAGCCGCAACTCGCAGGTCACGGAATGGTTCCGTCAAGGGTCAGGAATGTTTGGGACCTAGTGGTCAAAATCCAACGCTTGGTACCCATACCGGCGATTGCCAGAGTGTCCCTGTGTCGGGGTGGAGAGCGGACGTTTCTAGCGGTATTGTTTCCGCATGCTGATGCTCGCTGCTGTGCTCGATCTTGCCTTCGCCGCCTTCCATCTAGGATTTTGGCGGCTTTTCGGATGGCCGGCCCGGCTGAAGGGTTCGGGCAACCTAAACGCAGCAATCACTCAAACTCTGAATGTCATGCTGACGTTCACCTTTGTGTCTTACGGCGCAACATTGCTTTGGCTTTGGTACCGGGGGCTAATTTGGCCGCCACTTCTGTTTTTCGGAGCCGCTTTCTGGGCCATTCGCCTGGCTGCACAGTTCGCGCTCTTCGATATGCGGCATTGGCAATCCAAGCTGATCTCGACAGTCTTCGCCGTCTCGGCTTCTGCCCATGCCCTCGCAGGGCTATAGGAGGCAGAACAGTAAATGTCGGCTTCTGGTCGCTTTCGGAACTCCGGGTACCAAGCGTTAAATTTTGACCAACAGGGCCACGCATGTCGACCATCAATCTTAATCAGATTGTTGTGTCCGCTCTGCCAACGCAAAAGCCTGCAAGTTCCTCGATTTGCCAATGGCTTGGTCAGCGTTCGCAATGATCGAGAAGAACGCAGCGCGAGCGATGTCCTTTTTTGACGCGTCCGGATGCTCCTTTTTTGCAGCCTTTAGGAGCTGTTTTGGTGTCATCTCTGGCGTCACTACCCGCATCAGCGTATCGCTAATCGCCTGCAATTCGGTCGGGTTCATAAGAGCATCCTCAATAATGGCCTGCTGGCTTAGTCTTATCTAAAGGTGTCTTCTCTGTGTCGTAGCGCTGGGGCAATCGGACCAACAACGAAGGCACGGGCTTGTCCTCATCCGGCGATACGGCGCCTTGTTGGCAACCCGAACCATTGTCCCCAGATCGCGTTCCTCCAGAAAGAGAAAAGCCCGCCGCACCCTTTCGGCACGGCGGGCGGTCCTCCCAGTCGCTTACGTCATTCGATGATCTTGATGATCTTGCGTGTGCCTGGGTCAACGACAACGGTCCGGTTGTCGACGACAACGGTGCGGTATTTGGTGTTGGGGACTTCATGAAGTTCGACAGTCTCGGGCAGGGTTGAGCCGATATTGAGCTCCACTCCAGGGATTTTCACCGATGCGAGCGGCTGCTTTTTCACGTATTCCCTAATGACCGTCTCCTGTTCAGGCTCGATGACTACGTCCTGAGCGGCAGCGGCACCGAGGCCCGCCAGCAGCAGAAATCCCGCGGCTGCAGTGGAAAGATGCATTCTCATAAGTGCCTCCTTTGTGTAGCTCTGTTCCGCTGAACGCGTCTTCGCGCCAGACTTAACAAACCCCAGCCAGCTGCATTTGTTCCCCAAAAGTCCCTCAGGCTGATGCACGACAGGACCTAGGTCTCGCCTGTTTTGGCATAATAGGCCGGACATAGCGCCACCCGGAACCGCCGCTGCGCATAGTCGTTGATCCCTGCAAGTTCGCGGGAAGGAGCCCATGGAAAATAGTGTCCACCAAGCTCGCTGGTTACTCGCTCCGGTCTTCACAGTTTCGATCACATTCCTTGCGATTGGAATAATCGTTAGTTAGGGATCGTTCTAGGAACGACCGGACTTGACGATTGGACGGAGCGACGAACTGAGATCTGCGCAGCTAAGTCCCTTCCTGCGCTGATAAAGGACCACCCGCCATTCCTCGATTTGGCGGGTGGTCCGTGCGGCTGACCAAGTCCGCTCAGGAGGCCTGTCAGCGGTTTAAGGTCGCGAGGCAGCATCACCTCACAGCAGGTCTTCGGCAACCCCGTCGAATTTCCTGAGGCCTATGCTTGGAGGCTTTCGCTTAAGAAGCCCCTGTTCACTTGCGGCCGCCTTGAAGGCATCGAACGCGGCTTGTTGGGTGCAGTGTCCAGCCAGGCATTCCTCGATCATTCGAATTGCTTCAAGTCGGGATGGCTTGTCCATGAATGGCCATGGTTGCTGAAGCGCCGTCTCAGCATCGGGGATCGACGCAATCAGCATCGATCTGTCATTCAGGTAGATTGTAATCGGAATAAACGCCGGCATCTTTGTCGCTCGCCAGGATTGAAGGCGGCTAAACGCGAAGACAAGGCAGTGGTTGCATCGTTGTGAATTCCGAGCGCCGCTGTCCGATACGGAGGGACGATGGCGGACGAAGACGATGACTATGAACCGGTCCAAGCGAGAATTATCGGCATCGACCACCCTCTGAACGCGAGGATGATCCTGCGGCGTGTGTTTCCAGCTCTTCGTGATGGCTTCCGCCCTCACCGCGCCCTTGGCGATCGCCTGCTGAAATGCGATGTCTTTCGAAGCTCCAAGCGGGGCAAACGTCTCGTGCAGTCCAATCGTGTCGGCGCGGAGCTTCAAAAGGCTGTCGGAATATCGGCCAATGATCCGCGCCACCAAGTTGGTAGGGATTGGTTTACCATCTCGGATCGCAGCTGTGATCGTGCGGTCGAAACGTTTGTCGCGTCGCTTCCGATTCAGATAGGCCCGCAACTGGTCGGGCTCGCCGGAAAGCAGTTCATCGCGGGCTCGGGCAACATAGTCGCTCTGAACTGTGGTGAGCCCGATCACCCTACCTCCTCCGCGGCCAGTCACCCTGTTGACGCGGCCTACTACCTCCAATGCGGCCCTCGTTGGATTGGCGCCACGGGCAAGGCCCTTAGAAAAAGCGGCACGGATCGCAACTTGTTGATCAGCAACAATGTTGGTGACCAGTTGCGCCGAGTGCTCGCGCAACCAGGTCTCAGCCGTAAGATTGCGCGCATCCCCACGAAGAACGACCTGAAGGCCGCTCGGATCGCGCAGCGCCGGCATCTGTTCGACCGTGGCGACACCGCCGCCGTTGTAGGCCTGCCGGATGGCTTCTTCCAGCGGCCGAAACGCGGCCTCGTCGAGGTTCATGGCTGCAATGGCGTCCTTGACGTCGCCGCGCTCCAAGCTCTCCACCACACGGCGCAGAACGATGTTGGAGCGGATGTCGTCGATCGCCTCGAAAAACGCGGTCCGCAGCATCGGCTCATAGGTCGAGACAAGCTGTTCGAAACGATCACGGGGGGATAGGCGTTTGAGCATTCGTTCCGGACCTTAAAAGGAGACTGGTATGGATGTCTTGGCCCATCATTCGACGGAGCTTGTGGTGCTTCGCATCGCACTCATGGCAATTGCATCAATGGTTGCTGAGCAATCGGATGACCCAGATCGGGCATTGGCTGACATGGAAGAGCGGGCACTGTCCACGTTCGATCATATGGAGATCGATTTTTCCGGTTTCGAAGGGGACATCGCTGTTGCCAAGTCTCACATGCGGTCGTCGCTGGCGTCGCTCTTTTCTGGGATATCGCTCCGCGGCTAACCCGCCACGAAAGCGATATACGCGACCGGCGTCCCGGCCGGCGGGATCGGCCGTAGGTCCTTCATGACCAACTCGACGCCGTCGATGACGAGTGTGTCCGTCATGGCGGAGACGATCGAGGGTACTGCGAAAGTGATCTGGTTGTCGGTCGCCACAGTGAGGGTGCCGTCGACGTATTTCTGAGACACGCGGCGCATCACCGCATCGAGTGGATAGACCGTCGTCACTGGCTCGCCCGGTATCCATGGCGTCGACGGATCTGGCGGCGCTGTGACCGTGCTGGTTAGCATGACAACGCCTGCTTGAACTCGCCGAGCATCTCGCTCGCGAACTCCTGATGCATCTCGTCATAAAACCGGGCCATCAGACGACCAGAATATCGGGCAGGCCATACATCGCGCCGATCAGCGGCAGCCCGTCTATGATGGTCGAGACGCATCCGGGGCAAAAATGTTGCCGCTGTCGCCGGGGTCAAAGAACTCCCGCTCGATGCCCTCAATACCTTCAGAGCCGAAGCGGTGTGTTTGCGGGCGAGATCGGAGAGTGTGGCCTTGGCCTGCTTCCTTGCCCGCGAGCGCGCTCCTGATGGCCTTCCAGCCCCTGTGCGCCGGCCGCCGCGCTGGTTGGTGGCCATGCTTTGATTTCCGTTTGATTTTCCGCCGTCTATTCAAACTCGCAGGCGAGATGAGCCGTATTGCCCATCCCGCCCCACGGTCTTTCGCTCGGGGGTTATGCTTGCTGCCGAGATGGCCGCTTTGGCGCGGGTTCTCTGCTCGTCGTATTCAGCCCGTTCTGCGGCACCAACGGCCCGCTCACCTTCCTCTGACGCGCTAAGGCTTTCGTACGACTCCAGCAGCCATTCTAGCTCGGCTTTGATCTCAGCTCGGGTCATGCGGCCTTCCGCTTCTGCGCTTCCCGCTGCCGTTTGCCCGCTCGGCGAGCTGCAGTTCATTGCCCAGGATCTGCGCGGCATCGTGCCACCAATATTTGCATTTGTCGGTATGCTATACGAGCGGGTGGTCAAGGCATTTGGCCCGCGAGCATCCAGCCGGATTTGTTCGATGACCGCAGGAGAAATTCGGCATGAGTAACGTCGTATCGCTTCATGGCGACAAGCGCTGGAAAGCTGTTCTCGTCTACGACCACCAGAACGGCCCCATCACGATCGAGCACTTTTTGGAAGAAATTTCCGAGCTCCATAACGTCATTGAACACGGCCCGGACTGGAACACCCTGATTACGTGCACGGTGACAATCAACCGGACGGACGGCGGCGAGGAGCAGAACAGCCAGGAAAAAGAGGCGCGCCATGAACTTCGGTGAAATCGCGGAGCGCTTCATCCGCGCGGCCGAGATCGAGCGCGCCAGCCATGAACATGTCGGCCGGCCGGCCCAGCAGCCGCCCTATGTTCACACATACACCGATAAGCTCGGGTGGTGCAAAGAGGTGGGCGACAAGCTCGACCCTAAGGCAGACCCGCTAGCGTAGGAGCGAAGGGCGTTCTGGAACCGGATCGGCACCCTGCCATCGGGACAAGAGATCAGCGAGCTCGAGGCGCTGCAACGAATGGCTGCTCGCCGTTGGCAATGAGAAGGAACGCCGAGCGTCCTCGCCCGGGCCAGATCCAAGGTCGGCGGCAGGTCATTCCGCACCTGGTGCTTCAAGGTGGAGGGCATCCACCCGAACACCGGACGGGATAGAAAAAACCGGGCTTTGCAGCAAATCGCGATCAGCGCCGAAATCAGGCTGTTGCATCATGAAATTAGGGATGTTTCGGCTACGATCACGGAAGATGCGGGCGAACGGGACAGCCTGAATTCGTGGATCGCCGACGGCGCGTTCGCCAAGATCCTTTCATCGGAACATGACGACTTCTCTTGGGCTGCCAAGCGCAATGAGCGCCGATGCCAGCAAGAGGCGAGGCGGCGCAATCAAGCTGCGTGATTTGCGCCATTGACGATCACCCGAAATGCCGCCCCAATCGGGATTACGTGGTTTATTGGGGATTCGCATGAACCGATTTCTCTTTGTGATCGCCGACTTTCTATCCCGTCCGCCCGGTTTTTATGTGCTGATCGTCGCGATGATAGCGTGCACTGCGATGGTTCCTTTCGGGCTCACAAACGTAATCACCTATGCGCTTTCTGTAGCTGCGATAGTGATTACCGGGGTCGTACTGATCCAGGGTTACCGCGACACCGCTGCCATCCATGCGAAGCTCGACGAGATCATCGTTGCATTGAAGGAAACGAGAAACAATGTCGTCGGGCTGGAGCACGCCGAGCCTGAGGAGATCAAAGCCCATTTGGCGCGGCTTGAATTGGAGGCAGCGGCGGCTGATCAAGAAGCTAAGCACGAGGGAGTCTCTGGCGCCAAATTACGCCAGCGGCTGCCAATCCCACATCGTCAGCCAGTCGCCGGCGCGGCGCTCGAGTATCTCAGGGCACGCCCGCACCATGTCGGATGCGGCCCAAAATAGAACCTCGTCTAGTTGGCCCTTGTTGTTGTCGGTCTCGGCCAAGGTCGAAAGCACCAGGCGCAAGTGCCCTTCCCCGTGCCGGCGTATGATGCGAGCCAGCGTCTCGACCGCGCGCGCCTCTCCCGGCTCCGGATAGCGATGCCGGTCGACAATCTTGATGCCGAGCTCATCACATAGGGCTTGGACGCGCGGGTCGGTCAAAGCATCCCCGCTTCCTGAGCGCATGTTGCACCGTCGACGGATCACGATTGAACGGCAACCCTATCTGCCCCCTAGGCAAGCTCGGCTTCAGCACCATCACGGCGCACATGGCCGCGTCTCGCGTTGCCACGATACTATACTGACGCGACGGTCCTCTCATCTCGGTATACGTGCAGCCGTGCATGGCATACGTGCAGCCGTGCATGCGGGCCACGAGGTCGATGACATGCCGAGCCGTCAACAGCTTGACCACCGTTGCAAATCTCAGGCGTGGCCCCTGGAGCGGGTTCTGGCTTCGGCGGCTTGGGAAACGGCGCAGACCTTCATGCCCGCACCTTCCTGCGCTCGACGGCCACCTGCTTACCTTTGACAATGTCGGAGAACGCTCAAAAAAGGACGCTCACAACGGAACACGAAATCCGCCGCATCCGGGTGACTACTTAGTTGTTGCCTTGTCGGTTTTTCTTCGGTTTCGCTACCAATGCAGCAGGAGGAGCGGTTTCAGCCTTAAGTCGTTGCTCTCGCAGCCGAGCAGTCTTTGCATCTCGTGCTGCGCGCTCAATGTCTGTTAATGCCCTTGCAGCATCCGACGTGCGCTCCTGCCTATCGTATTTTTCTTGATGGGTTAAGCCTTGTCTTTCCCGCATTTCCTGTCCTCGATCTGACGGTATGGCGCTCTGTTGGCGACCCGAACGATCGTCGCGAGATCGTGTTCCCCCAGACAACGAAAAAGCCCGCGCCTCTGGCGGAGCGCGGGCCCGATGTTCCGGCAGCCGAGTGCTATTCTTCGAAATGCGGGCCACGTGACACCCACCAGGAACTTAAGTGGGTGTCCCAGCATTGAGGGAGACCTGAAGCCGCCCCCTCCTTTTCAAGGAATTCAAGCATGGCCAAGACAACCAGACAGTCGTCGGGCAAGCCCGCGACGATCCATGATCAAAAGCTCGTGCGGGGGAACGGAGGCGAGCTTCACCAGATCGCCGAAGGCGACAGCGAGATCCTGACGACCGCCCAAGGCGGCCCAGTGGCCGATGACCAGAATACTTTAAGGATTGGCCAGCGCGGACCGTCACTAATCGAAGACTTCCACTTCCGTGAGAAGATTTTTCATTTCGATCACGAGCGCATTCCCGAGCGCGTCGTGCATGCACGCGGCTATGGCGCGCACGGCTTCTTCGAGACCTATGAATCGCTAGCGGCTTACACTCGCGCGGATATCTTCCAGCGTGCCGGCGAGAAGACGCCGGCCTTCGTGCGGTTCTCCACGGTGGCCGGTTCGAAAGGCTCGTTCGACCTGGCGCGGGACGTGCGTGGGTTCGCCGTCAAATTCTACACCAACGAAGGCAATTGGGATCTCGTCGGCAACAACATCCCAGTTTTCTTTATTCAGGACGCAATCAAGTTTCCCGACGTCATTCATTCAGTGAAGCCGGAGCCTGATCGTGCCTTCCCGCAGGCGCAATCGGCACACGACAATTTCTGGGACTTCATCAGCCTGACGCCCGAATCGATGCATATGGTTATGTGGGTCATGTCGGATCGGGCGATACCTCGGTCCTTCCGGTTCATGCAGGGATTCGGCGTTCACACGTTCCGGCTGGTCAATGCGAAGGACGAATCCACCTTCGTCAAATTCATCTGGAAGCCGAAGCTCGGCATGCAGTCGGTCGTTTGGAACGAAGCGGTCAAGATCAACGGCGCTGACCCCGATTTTCATCGACGCGACCTCTGGAATGCCATCCAGTCTGGTGATTTCCCGGAATGGGAGCTCAACCTCCAGCTCTTCGATCAGGACTTCGCGGACAGTTTTGACTTCGACGTTCTGGATCCGACCAAGATCATTCCGGAAGAAATCCTCGCGCCGGTCCCGGTCGGCCGCTTGGTGCTCGATCGTATGCCCGACAATTTCTTCGCCGAAACCGAGCAGGTCGCGTTCATGACGCAGAACGTACCGCCCGGCGTCGACTTTTCCAACGATCCCCTGCTGCAGGGTCGAAACTTCTCCTACCTGGACACGCAACTGAAGCGTCTCGGCAGCCCCAATTTCACCCATATCCCGATCAACGCACCCAAATGCCCGTTCCACCACTTCCAGCAGGATGGCCTCATGGCGATGCGCAATCCGGTCGGCCGCGTGAACTACCAGCCGAATTCATTCGGCGAAGGCCCGCGGGAATCGCCGCAGCACGGTTTCCGGTCGTTCGCCGAGGCGGAGGAAGGCCAGAAAGTCCGTCTGCGCGCAGAGAGCTTCGCCGACCACTACAGCCAGGCGCGACAGTTCTTCAACAGTCAGACCGCGCCTGAGCAGAAGCATATCGCCATGGCGCTGTCCTTCGAGCTCTCCAAGGTCGAGACAACGGTTATCCGCGAGCGCATGGTGTCGCATCTCCTCAACATTGATGAAGGCTTGGCAGAAACTGTCGCTGACAAGCTTGGCATGAAGCAATTGCCCAAGCCCGCGGATGCGGCGGTCGCGCCGAGGGACGATCTCGAACCATCGCCGGCGCTCAGCATCATCCGGAACGGGCCTGACAGTTTTGCTGGCCGCAAGGTCGGTGTGCTTGTCAGTCCCGGCGCCGATGCAGCGCTGCTGAAGAACCTCCAGGCAGCGATCGAGAAGGAAGGCGCAGTGATGGAGGTCATAGCGCCCAAGGTGGGCGGCGTCGAGGCGGCGGATGGAAGTCTCATCGCTGCAAAGCACATGATCGACGGCGGGCCATCGGTCCTGTTCGACGCAGTAGCGCTGATCCTCTCCGAGGAAGGAGCGGAGCGCCTGACGGGCGAGGCCGCCGCGCGCGATTTCGTTGCCGACGCTTTTGCTCATTGCAAATTCATCGGCTTCACGTCGGGCGCCGTCCCGCTGCTGCAGAAGGCCGGCGTCGATCCGGAAGCCGATGAAGGCATGATTGGTCTCGATGATCCCAAGGCGATTACCGGTTTTATCGAGGGCTGCCGCAAGCTGCGTCTCTGGAGCCGGGAAATGGCCGTCAAACTCTAGCGATGGTGACGGAGTTTCTCATGCAGATCATTCGAACCGAAGTTACCCAGGCAACCGCCCCGACCGGACAGCCCATCCTGCGCGTGATCTTCTGCGGCGAAGGCGGTGACTGCGTTGCCGTCGACCTGGCACGCGTTGACGGCGGAAACAACGAGGCCGCTAATAATCGAGCGAAGGCGATCCTGGTCCAGATCGCGACCTTCGATTTGGCTGTGAACGACTATGATGCCCGAAGCAATGGCAATTTTGACGAAGTCGCCGTCACAGCGGCGAATGACGAAAACGGCGGGCTCTATATCTTCGAGTATCGGCGGACGCGGCCGTCAGGTTCTTCCCTCCAGGATGCCAAGTTTAGAGGCTGCGCGGGAGGAAGCGGTTCGATGCGCTATCGATATTCTGGTCGACCTTTAGCCGGGCACGGACGATCTTTCAGGTTGGCTCGTGCGCCTGCGCGACGAGAACGGCGAACTGCTGTACGCCATCGACGTGCAGGAGGCGCAAGCGGCCCGCCTGACAAGACCATGAACCGGCAACGGCTAAAGGCGGATTGGCAGAGATGCGAGGCTACGGCGGGACCTCCCGGGCTACGCCCGCGCTCAGATAGAGACTATGCATCACCCCACCGCGGCCGCGGCTGATCATGGCCGCCCTAGGCCTGGTACACGGTCCGCTTGGTGAGAATTCCCTACATCTTTGCGTTGACATGCAGCGCCTGTTCGCGCCGGGCGGGCCTTGGGCCGTGCCGTGGGCGCAAAACGTGCTGCCGGTCATCGAGGAATTGACCGCAAGACATCCGCAGCAAACGCTGTTCACACGTTTTGTTCCGGCCGCTCGGCCTGGCGAAGGACCGGGCATGTGGGCGCGGTATTATCAGCGTTGGGCCGAGGTCACCCTTGCCAACATCGATGCCGGCCTCGTCGATCTGATGCCTTCTCTGGCGCGGTTCGTGCCGCCGGCAAGAACGCTCGACAAGCATGTCTATTCGCCGTGGACTGAAGGCCGGCTCGACGCGATGCTCAATGGGTCAGGGATCGACACGCTGGTCATCACCGGCGGCGAAACCGACGTCTGCGTGCTTGCCACGGTCCTCGGCGCCATCGACCGTGGTTTTCGTGTCGTCCTTGCGACCGATGCCATCTGCAGTTCGGTTGACCAGACGCATGAGGCACCGTTGGAGCTCTACCGCTCTCGCTTCAGCGAGCAAGTCGAGGCGGTGATGATCGAAGAGGTTCTGGAGAACTGGCGTTAGCCGGAGCTGCCGAGGGAGACGACCATGAAAAGCTTTTTCCGGGACAATGGACTGACGATCGCCCTGGTGGCGATGTTCTTGTTCAGTGCGACTGGCATGATCTGGTCGGGTCATACGGCCTACAATGAAGAGCTTCAGAACCACGGTTCGGCATCGATTGGGCTGCTCTCCTATCTTGCGAGCGGCGACTTCCTCTCGGCGCTGTTCGAGAACTGGGAAAGCGAATTCCTGCAGATGTCGGCCTATGTCATGCTGACTGCAATGCTGTTCCAGCGCGGTTCCGCCGAGTCTCGTGATCCCGATGATCCCAACCGGCCCGAGGACGAACTTCCGACCGCCACCCGCAGGCGCAACCCGATCCTGTCGTGGCTCTATTCATACTCGCTGGGCTTGGCGCTGGCCCTGCTGTTCATCATCTCATTTGCCTTGCATTGGTGGGCGAGCCTGGCGGCCGCGAACGAGGAGGCGCTTTGGCACGGCGGCGAGGTTCAATCCCTGGGAGACTATCTTCTCGACGCCCAGCTATGGTTCGAGTCCTTTCAGAACTGGCAGTCGGAATTCATGTCGACGGCCGTCCTGGTCCTGCTGTCGATTTTCCTACGCCACAAGGGCTCCCCGGAATCAAAGCCAGCCGGCGCGTCAAACTCCGAAACCGGCGCATGAGTCTCCGCGTGCAGGCAACGCTCGCTATGCTTCGGCAATGGGGCGGTGCCGGCAACGGTCGCGAAAGTGGTCGTTGAAGAACCGGCCCTTTACGAAGGCGTTTCGGAACGCCGCATAGGTCTCCGGCGGCACAGCCTCGTAGTCATAACGCGTGCCGCTCGCGACGAACCACACCGAGAGAACCCTTGTCTCCGGATCGTACTCGGTCTTGCGGATTGACGTTGATGGCATGATATCGGCGCTCTATACGAGCGCCATTGGCATGTAGCGGGCGATCACCGTGTCCTACCGGAACCGCCGTTCTAGCTCGGCGCGCCGTTTGCGCCAGTCCGGCAGATCGACATCATCCACCATCACTTCGAAGATGACGATTTCATCTGTGCTGGACTGCTCGCCATCCTGCCACTAACCTTCCGCGGGCGCCTGCAGGTAGGCTGTGACGCCGTCGAAACGGCTGGCCAGGTCTTCCTTCACACGGTCGAAATCTTCCCAGCCAAATGGGCGACCGGTGTTGTCCGCGCGGGGAAGCAGGATCTGGACGAGGTGCATGGCGACCGCTCAATGAAAAGCGGTCACCGATTCCAAAGAACGACGCGTTCCCTTGCCTGGTCGGAGCCGCTTGACCTTCGCGGGGCCGGCGAGACAGTCGGCGAGCGATTCGCGCCGTCCGCCTAGCGCATCAGGCCCGCCGCCCGCAGGGCATCTTCAATGATCTTCTTCACGCCGGGCTGGCGCGATTGATGGATGGTAGTCGGCTGCGGGGGCTTCGTCTTCGCATTTTGTATACTTGGCGCCGGTGACTGGGGTAGTTGCCGTTGGCTGGCGGGCAATTGCGGCCTCGATTTCCGGGAGGCGCTATCCTCGGTTGCCGCGATCCCCCAAAACTGCGCGATCTCGCGTGTGGAGGCGATGCCGACATCAAGCATATAAGGCCCCGGAGCGCCGAGGCCGTTGCCGAGCGGCGTGCCGTGGCCCATCCCGGCGATCATGTTGATTTCGATCAAGGCATCTCCCGCCCCGTTACGCCAGACCTGCTTTGCGTGCGGTCCGGCAGCTTCCCGACGCGTCGGCGCTTTCTCAAGCCGGTGGACTCCCCGCCACTGGCCTGCGATCGCTTCCGCGTTGGAAGGCGAAACCGTGTGGTCAGCGGCACCGTGCCAAATCGAAATCCTCGGCCACGGTCCCCGATGATCCGATGCGCCGCGGAGGGCCCGTTGCAGATCCTGTTCCGAAGGACCGCCGTGGCCGCGCATGCGATCGAAGGCCTCCGGGATTGTCGTTGCGCTGCCGTAGGGCAGGCCGGCAATTAACGCACCGCCGGCAAACACTTCCGGATAGGTCGCAAGCATGGCCGCTGCCATTGCGCCTCCGGCCGAGAGGCCGGTGATGAAGATTCGCCTTCGGTCGAGACCGTGGGTGACGACCATCGTCTCGATCATCTGGCGAATCGAAAGCGCCTCGCCCGAACCACGTTTGGTGTCGCCAGGCTGGAACCAGTTGAAACAGAGGTTCGGATTGTTGCCGCGTTGCTGTTCGGGAAAGAGCAGCGCGAAGCCAGCCTCGTCGGCGAGTTGGGACCAGCCGGAATGATGGTCATAGCCGGCCGCGTTCTGGGTGCAGCCATGCAGCACGACGACGAGCGGGGTGCCCTTGGATAGGTCATTGGGAATGTAGAACTTCGCTTCCAACCCGCCAGGATTGATACCGAAGTCGGCCAGCGTCCGGAGGTGGTCTGACGCACCGAGGTCGGCGGGATGTGCGGCAAGTCGCGCCTGCAGCGCGGCAAGGCGGGCGATGGTATCAGAGATTTTTCGCAATGGAGCCGTCCCTGTTGTGACGCCCGGAATGGACGGCCATCCGTGCAACGCACGTGCAGCAATATCGTTGCTGCGTTGCACAAAAACAAGGGAACGCGGCGGGAGAATGGAGTCCGGCCGATCCTCTCGGTCGGCCTGGAGTAGACGTCTTCAGCTTCGAGTGGCTGTGAGATGGAGC
Organism: Mesorhizobium sp. WSM4837; assembly: GCF_055811435.1. NCBI lineage: Bacteria > Pseudomonadati > Pseudomonadota > Alphaproteobacteria > Hyphomicrobiales > Phyllobacteriaceae > Mesorhizobium > Mesorhizobium sp. WSM4837. The sequence continues at coordinate 3,192 of NZ_JBVVQE010000011.1, read as the reverse complement.
GCGTCTTCTTCGTGGTCGCGCTGCTTGCCGCCTAACGCTGCCGCTGCGCTGGCGATGAACGCACCGATCATGAGAGAAAGCGCGCCAACCAGCGCGAAGCTGGCGCCGGCTTTTCTAGCTGGGTCGGCTGCTTCCTGTGCTTGGACTTTGGCCGCCTCGACCTGAGCAAGCACCGCATCAACCCGGGCAGTAGCATCCGCTTGCGACAAGCCAGTGCGAGCGGCCACGAGTTGGCCCAGATAAGTCTTGTCGTCGGCCGAGACTTCGCCGGCCGCTGCACTCGTAATGAGGATGCGGGAGGCTTGTGCGGCTGCTGTCGCATCGCCCTCCGCGCCCGGCGCCGCCAGCCTGGAAGGATCGTTCGGGCGGAACAGCGCATCGACGAAATACGACGCCGCGCCGCTGCCTCCGTCGTTCCCGGCGTTTGCGGTCGCCCCTGCCGAGGCACCCATTGCTGCTCCCGAGGCCACTGTCGAGGCCGCCTTGACGCCGGTGCCGATTGCCGCGGACAGCGCCGAACCGAGCACGAACACGACCAGAAGCGTCGCCAGCGCCCAGGCCATGAATCCGTGCGCGGTATCCCGGAAGAACGTCTCGTCCGTATGAATGCCGACCCATTTGGTGCGAAGGCGCCCGGTGAGGTAACCCCCGAGCCCGGATGACAACCATTGCACGATGACCAGCCAGATCGCAGTGGACACAGCGAAGGTGGTGACGCTGGCGCTTTCGTTGGACCATGGAGACACCATCGTGAGCCCGAGGCCGGACCCGAGAAGCATCAGGATGAACGTCAGGGTCGAGGCAGCGAAGGCGCCGGCGATGATCGGTCCCCAGTTGACTGCGGATGACGAGGACTCGACCGGCGCGGCACCGTCGGTCGCCAGGATGGTTGATGCCATGGATTCCTCCTACCGCATGAACAGCGCGAGAAGGATGATGATCGGAATAGGAACTCCGAGCAGCCAGAGTAGAATGCCACGACCCATGATTGCCTCCTATCGAAAGACGGATGTTGGAAGTAAAATAGCCACCCCAACACAGTTGGGGTGGCTGGTGTGTGATCAGGCGGCCTTGGCCATTTCGTTGGCCGAGGCGTCCGCCAATCCGGTGAGCGCCTCGTCTGTCATAGACTCTTCGCCGAGCGTCTGTTCGATCAGCTTGGCGGCGTCGCTCATGCCCAAAACCTCGGCCCAGCGCTTCAGCGTGCCATAGCGGGTGATCTCGTAGTGCTCGACAGCCTGGGCAGCGGAGATCAGACCGGCGTCCAGTGCGGGAGTTCCCTTGAACTCCTCCATAATCTCCTCGCCCTCCTCGATGATGCCGTCGATCGCGGGACACGTCTTGCCCTGTGCCCGCTTGCCAAGGAGCTCGAAAACCTGCTGCAGGCGCTCGACATGACCGTCGGTTTCGTCCTTGTGCTTCTCGAAGGCTGCCTTCAGATCGGCCGATCAGGCGGCGCGCGCCATCTTGGGAAGCGCCTTCAGGATCTTCTTTTCCGCGTAATAGATATCTTTGAGCGTATCGAGGAAGAGATCATCCAATGTCTTTTCTTTCGCCATGGCGGATTTCCTTTTGGTTCCAGCGTTTTTTGTTGTCGCTCACGGGGTTGTGAAACGCATGCTCAACAAGCGCACAACGCCGGAAAGGTTCCCTTGAGACGTCTCGCTGCACGTCACTCTGACTTCGTGGGGTCAACCCCTGGTTCAATTCACTTCCCGCTCCGCCAGGCATTTCGCTATCGAGGATCGCATCCTGCTCTGATACTTGGCGTCTGTATCTGTCGAGCTTCTTGAGAATATTTTTGTCGGCGCAGCCATGAACGAGCGCGCCTGACCTTGGGGATGCTGCTCGCCAAAGTCGCCGGCGGCGAGACCAGCCCTTCCACCTAAAAGAATTCTCTGCGAGAACGATGCCTCCCGCCAATCGTGACACCGCCTGGCCTCCGATCCGGTTGCTCCCTGGCGGCCAACAATGCCCACGGCGAAATAGACGTCCGGTCGTTTTTCGAATTGGCGCGCTGGGGAAGACCAAGGAACAACGTCCAGCGGTGATGTCTGCGGGTCAACCGCGTGGTGGGCGCTCGCCGTCGCTTTCGCACAGGTAGTTGTGAATGTCGGTTGCAGCGACCGCTGCGTGCCCGAATGCGACCGCGAGCTGGTTGAAATACACAGGAGGCGAATGGGCTTCGCTTTGGATAGTGAGGGCGCATCGCCTGGCTTGATCCGGCGACGCGAGTCCGACGGCGAGGGATATCTATGAGGACGCCTGGATGATCAGACCGCCAAGACGACAGGGCGAATACGCGGATCGGGAGATCGATTGCCAAGAGGCCATGGAGCCCGGCTTTCAGGCTATCGTCGGTTGCATGCTGGAGCGGCTGGACGCCAAGAGGCACCAGCTCCCGACCGCCCACGCCCAGAATCCCCGCCGGCCGGCCGCGCCAAAGTTAAAACGCAATCAGCCGACCACCACGATTGGCTGAGATGGTAGAAAGCTGGTTATTCTGATTGGTCGCTGGAACAGCCACTGAGGTCCTGGGCAGGGCAGTATCGCTATCACATGAACTCGTCGCATGGGGTGGCGCAGTGTTTCTGCAGACGGCGGATGTTTGTTTGCGGGCGCAGGTCTGCACCTGCATCCTTTGGCGCTTTCATACGTTTGCCCGCGAAGAAGATGCTCCGGGCCGGCAGCCATGTCGAAAAAAACAACCGACGACGCTTACGAAGATCAAGTGCAGCTTGAGCGGCGGGCCGAGCGGGAGGGCCGCGGACGCGATGCCGAATGGCCCTCACAGATTCCCAGCCGGGGCTGGAAAGACGTGCTGTGGCGGGTCTTTGCTGAAGTAAACGAGGACCGTGTTATGCTGATCGCGGCCGGGGCCGCATTCTATCTGCTCCTTGCGCTCTTTCCCGCGCTTGCCGCGTTCGTGTCCATCTACGGTTTTGTCGCCGATCCTCAGACCATCGCTGAGCACATTGCGTTCCTTGGCGGCGTACTGCCTTCGGACGGTCTGGACATTATCAGATCTCAGCTTGCGTCCTTGGCCGCTCAGAAGACTGGCGCGCTCAGCTTCGGCTTCATGTTCGGCCTTGCCGTCGCACTGTGGAGCGCCAGTAACGGCATCAAGACGCTATTCGAAGCCATGAACATCGCCTACGAGGAGAGTGAAAAGCGCGGCTTTATCCATCTGAA